>NZ_JYOQ01000029.1:0-380 GCF_000960545.1 Vibrio sp. S457-15
ACGGGAGCTAAAGTGTTCAGTAAGTTGAGTCGCAACGGCGAGCTGCCGATTGAGGTTCTGGATATTGGACGCGTGCACGGCAGTGCTGCGTCGCATATCGAAGTGCGTGGCCAGGGGCAGGCGCACCGAGGGCCTGAGGTTCAGTGGCGGCCGGGTGAAGAATTCATCCGTGAAGAGACCAAAGGGCAGGGCTATTTCAGTTGTGGGTGGTTGTTTGGTGCTGAATACAAATTCGATTTTGATAGGCTGTACTCAATGTTGTCTGGCCTAACCGCCGAACGTGTGAGATCAGTAGTCAACAACAAAAAAAGGTGTTATGCATTTAACGTGGCAAATCGGGTGGTATCAGTGAACGAAAGCAACCTAGAAGTGATAGATTC
>NZ_JYOQ01000030.1:0-537 GCF_000960545.1 Vibrio sp. S457-15
CATTGAGAACTTTACAAACAACAATAAATTGTTGTTTTGTCAGCTTTCCAAATTGTTAAAGAGCTAATCACTTCTAATGAAGTAACCATTTTTAAAAGCACTCATCGAATGCGCTTAAAGATGGTGGGCGATACCGGGCTCGAACCAGTGACCCCCTGCTTGTAAGGCAGGTGCTCTCCCAACTGAGCTAATCGCCCATTGTGTCAAAATATGGTGGAGCTATGCGGGATCGAACCGCAGACCTCCTGCGTGCAAGGCAGGCGCTCTCCCAGCTGAGCTATAGCCCCATATTTTGAGTTTTAATTCCTAATGGAAGGAATGGTGGGTCGTGCAGGATTCGAACCTGCGACCAATTGATTAAAAGTCAACTGCTCTACCAACTGAGCTAACGACCCAATGGTATCCCGTAGGGGAGTCGAACCCCTGTTACCGCCGTGAAAGGGCGGTGTCCTAGGCCTCTAGACGAACGGGACACTGGATTGAAGAGTTTGGGAACTCTTCTTCTCTTTACTTTATAAACCGTATCAATCTGTATGA
>NZ_JYOQ01000003.1:0-63704 GCF_000960545.1 Vibrio sp. S457-15
CCTTCCCAGAATGAAGATAGGAAAGTATGATTCGACATGAAAACGGTAGTTTGTGTAGGTTTTGTTTGGCGATAAAACTCTATCACTTACTACCGTTTTTAGTTCCCGCTTATCCGCGATGAACCAATAAAAAGGCTAGTTTAGCGCCAAATAAACCACTGATAGAGGCTCGCCAAGTTTTCACTGCTCATATTGTACTTATTTTCGGCATTTTCCCTGCTCGATGGCCTTCTGTCTCCCAGTCTACCCCATACTCACTACTTAGCACTTCACCTTTTTTAATCTCAATTATCCTACGAACTAAAAAAAGAACTCACTCGATATTTATCTTCGATATCTGTGCTAACATCTCTCTATTGAAGAAAGGACAAGAAGCTTATTTATGAAGCAACATCTGGTACTTACAGCAGTTGGAACGGATCGTCCGGGCATTTGTAACCAAGTGGTTAAGCTCGTGACTCAAGCTGGTTGTAACATCGTTGATAGCCGCATCGCTATCTTTGGCAATGAATTTACTCTGATCATGCTACTGACTGGAAATGCCAGTCACATCACTCGTGTTGAAACACAGCTGCCACTATTAGGGCAAGAACATGACCTAATCACCATCATGAAGCGAACGTCTGCGCACGAGCTGCTCGACAACAGTTACACGATGGAAGTCTTTATTGAATCTGAAGATCGTCCAGGACTGACAGAGAAATTTACTCAGTTCTTCGCAGACCAACAAATTGGCTTAGATTCGCTCAGCGCACAAACCATTAGCAAATCCAAACTGCAGCTTGATGCTGACCAATTTCATATTGCGATCACAGCATCGGTCAGTGCCGATTGCAACCTAATGCAATTACAAGAAGATTTCGATGAACTTTGTAAGTCGCTCAACGTACAAGGTTCTCTGAATTTCATTAAAAACACACTATAAAGTAAAGGAAATTATAATGAATACGCTGACAGCAGGCTCGCCAGCGCCAGCCTTCTCTTTGCTCGACCAAGACGGCAATACTGTTACTCTTGATGACTTTAAAGGCAAGAAAGTCCTTTTCTATTTCTACCCAAAAGCCATGACTCCAGGCTGTACCACGCAAGCAAAGGGCCTGCGTGATGTAAAAGCAGAACTAGATGCGCACAACGTGGTTGTTCTGGGTGTCAGTATCGACCCAGTTAAGCGCCTAGGTAAGTTCATTGAACGTGATGAGCTAAACTTCACGCTACTGTCTGACGAAGATCACGCTGTTGCTGAACAATTTGGTGTGTGGGGCGAAAAGAAATTTACCCTTAGAAGTTTTTAATGACAGAAAACCTTGATATTTTTTATGACAAATCTATCTTTGATATGTGGGTAGCATATCGAGGATTGTTTTGTGATAGAAACGTACAAAGAAAAATGTTCTGATGTTTATGATGACTACCGACTTCTTTCTGTCGAAGTCGATACATTAGCAAAGCTGAGAATCTCTACAAATACCGATACGAAATCAGGGGAAGTGACATACTCTCCCGACCTCTCTCCTTCCAATCTAAAATCACGCATAAAGAAAACCGATATCATCGTTGCCCCTGACGGTAGAGTGGTTTATCCACAGTCTCTTTACCTAGTATCTAAATTGCGTGGTGAAGCGGCTGTAAAAGACACAGGTTCAATCGCAAAAGGTTTGCTAGCTTTCACTCGTTATTTGGATTCGACTCACCACTCTCAAGTTGATGAAGATGGTCATGAAATACCATGTGAATACCTAACGTATAAAACCCTATCGAAGTACGAAGAAGAAGGGGTTCCCTGGCGATTTGCTGAGTTCCTGCTTGCGAACTGCAATGATATTGAAGGCTCTAATGGCAGCGAGGCTTTTAGTTTATCTACAGCTCGCACCTATATGGGTGTGGTTATTGGATTCTATAAGTGGATACAAAAAAACGGCTACGTCAAAAATAATGATGAAAATATCGTTACGCACTACACCACAGAAACAGTGCATCAGGAGTTAAACCAACACGATATGCTGGCTCACACAAAATCTGGCTCTCAGCGTACTTATGAAACTTCCAATATCATGAAGAAGTTTCCTAAAAAGCAAAATACGCCAGCCCACAAAAAACTCAAGCCCATGCACCCCGAGCACAAAGCTTTATTCAATGAGCATATAACATCACTCCCAAAGACAACAAAACTCATATTTCAGCTATGTGCAGAAGCAGGATTTAGAATAGATGAAGCCATTCACTTCCCCGCTCATGACATCGGAAACGCTGACTACAGTGATTTAGATGCTGTACCAATCAAAATTACTCACACTAAAGGCAGTAAAGAGCGTACCGTAGAAATCCCTATCGAGCTGTACGAAGAGCTAGAGATACATAAAGAAAGTTACACGCAACTTAAATACCTAAGTAAGCGCAATGTTCTTATTCAGGCAGGCAGCGAAATGGATACCGCTGAGTACCTATTTCTCTCAAACAAAGGCGAGCCTTACTCAGCTAATACATTAGAAACGCACTTTTCAAACCTTAGAAAGCAAATTCGCGAAGTGGACTCTTCTTGGTATTACCGAATTCACGATTTACGTTCTACCTTTGCTACTCACTGGCTTTGGGAAGAGTCAAAAGGTCGAAATGTTAGCTATGATTACCTGATGGGTGAGTTAGCGTATTTAATGGGACACGCCAGCACATCGACCACTGAAAAGTATATTCAGTACATGAATAAGCTGGACGACCAAATCAAAACGGCTAAAGCCAAAAACCGAAAAATGAACGGAGGTTGGTCGTAATGGCGAAAAGTAAAATCGCAAAACAGTCCAAAGCCGTCAAGCATGTGCGGAACAATCAAAATGTTGTTCCTTTGAGTCTTGATATTCCTTATAAAGATGCTAATTCAACTAGAGTAAAGCCATTCGATGTTTCTCACCTATTGTATTTTGGGAATAACAAAGAAAACGAAAAAATAGGCCGCCGAACCGTATTTATCAGGTCTTTTTGCAAAAAAGCTCATCAATATGTCAGCAATGGCAAGTCTCCACAAAGCGTCACAAGATCCTATGAGAACTTACGCGCTTACCTTGCTTTTTGTGATGCACTAAATATTGACCCATTATCCGAAAGTGGCTATTTGAAGTATGTAGGCAACGATGGCGAATTGAGACATCGTATTAAAGTTTTTATCCCTTCAAAACGCCTGTGGGAGTACAATCATGGTGAGGAGTTAGGCATTAAAGAATCAAGCATTGCGGGCTCACTTTCATCCCTTCGCACAGCGCTTGAATGGTGCGGCCTGCCTATTTCCGATTGGGCTAGGCATCACCGAGGGTTTACAGGAGAAGCAACGCCCTTTAAGGGGTACTCAGATGAAGAAGAAAAGCTTCTGATCACACGATTAGAAGCATTGTTTTTCACTCTTGCGCCACAGCTCATTGCTGCTAAAGAAAACAACACACCTTTACCCGAAACTCTGCCTCTTATCATTAGTCTTGGTTTGCATGAGGAAACAATTCAAATTCCAACATCATTGAAAGTGCGAGGTACAGGCAAAAGCAAAAATGGCACCGCTGTTAATGCTGGCGCAGCCTTTAACCTTACAATGGGTGCCGCCTATCATTTAATGTGCTTTTTTACCTCACTGAACGACACCAACATTCGACATATCGCCCACCCAATTGATGTTAAAACAGGGGAGCGAGATAAGAGTATGCAAGTGGTCAAGGTCTTAAGCTATAAGCCTCGCTCAAGCAGCGAAGTCGATGCTCTGCTCGTAGGTGAGCCGTTTGACGTTGATAAGCGCGATGGCGTAAAGTTTATAAAGCTACTAGAACGATTATCCAAACTCTACGGCAATGGTGAAGATGGCTCTGTGCTGCTTTTTACTCTCAATAATTACTCAGAAGTCAGTGATACCTTTAATTTGAGAGAGCTAAATAAAACCCTCGTTAACAAACTACACCTATTATCTCCCCACCGGGCTGGTAATCTACCTTGGTTTCAAGAGCTGTTTTACACCTATCGAAACCAACAAGTCATCAGATTAAAGAAGGTCACGAATCATTTAGGTCGCATGGTTGTTCATAAAGAAGTACAGGAAATTTCCAAAGCTAAGGCAAGACAAGGAGCGACCATCAGTGCCTATTGCATTTTATCTTGTTACACAGACCTTCCACTTAAAGGGATTTTACTTCCGCTCACCTATTCCGAAATTGATAGCGATGGCAATGTTACCATTTCTTTTAACTATAGAAGTGGCGAAACAGGATATTTCAAAGTCCCTGCTTGTGATTTAACGCTTATTAAAAATATAGAGCAATATGCGAAAGAAAAAGCAGACAAACAGCCTAAGAAATACGAACGACTGCTTTTAGCAAGAACTTCCAGTGATGTTCCTTATGATTGGGAAGGTATTAGCCCTATTTCAGCGAATCTCATGGGACAATGGTCTGTTGAACCCAACCATTATTACCTCTCTCTTCAATCAAGTCGCTGGCGAGAAATGAGCAGTAATCAAGCCTATGCAGAGGTAGGGATTCAAGCCGTTCAAAGCTTGCTCCAAAACAAGCGAAACACAATAGAGAGAAGTTACATAAACGGGCTTCCATCACTTAATAAAGTCATTCTTTCTCAGGGTATCGAAGTCATCGAAAACCTCTTTGATAATGACTTAGAGCAAGTAAAAGATGCTGTTGCTAAAAGGCGCGGCATTCCGATGCTGACATACGAGGAAGGTGATAAAAAGCGTAAAACCAACCCCAACGGAATAGTTTGTGATGGGAAGCAAGTTATGATTGATGGTAAAAATACACAGCGAGAAACGAACTATGCGCTAGGCGCAGACTTACCTTGCACCGAGTTTGATATGTGTCACAAGTGCCAATCTGCCAAAGCGGTAAATGACGCTGATGCTATTTATAAGCTTATTTCATACATCGATGTTTTTAAGGAAGGGCTTGATATGTTCCCCGATTCGAAAGGGGATGCTCTAGAAAAAATCGAAGCGTTTGAGTATACGCTGGATGGGGCAAGTGACGATGTATTCGATGAAGGCATGAAAAAATTTAATACCCAAGGTCGTCATCCAAGAGTGTCCATCGACCATGCATTTCTATCTATGTAGTTACGGAGGCTTACATGATAAAACTCTCTGACCTAGAGCACCAAAACAAGCTTCTTAAAGCGCAACAAAACGTTGGCGTTCATGCTAATTACTTAATAGATGTGTTAAAACCAGCGATTGAGCGCGGCGATTGGGATGAACTCGAAGCTCTTGATATAGGCTTTACGGTGACAGGTGAATCATTAGGCAAAATTGCCGATGATGAAGCTTGGAGAAACTTGCAGTACCATATCGAACCGCAAGCAAAGAGGGCCTTGACCCTAGATTTAACCAACGATGGTAGGGTGATTGAGCGCAACCTAAAAAATGAACTTAGAGTACTCATACTTAAAATGATGTGGCTTTCACCTCATGACCACTCCTTTGGTACTCTTTATGAGGCTCTAAACGGTCTAAAAAAAGTCATCAACCCGCTTTTAAATGAGGGACTTAATACGTTGTCTGCGCTTGACTTTGACCGACTCGAAACTTGGGTGTTAACGAACTTTACCGATATCGATTTTGAAAGAGATCGAATATACATCGCATTAAACCGCCTTTACCTAGAAGCCAAAGGCTTGCCATTTGAGGTTAATCTAAACAAAAAGCTTAACGCCTCGAATTTTGGTTTAACTCTTAAAGAAGCTAAACAATATACCGTCATTCCACAAAGGCTCTACTATATGGGGCTTCAAAAGTCGGAAGAGCTGATTAATAGAGCTTACGCTCTTCGTCATGAACTAGAGCAACTGGCAGATTACATTACCACCTATTTTGAAAAAGCCTATGTAGGTTATGCTAAGTACCTAGTCAGTGGTGACGCTAGAAAAAAAAACGGTGGTATTAAATGGTGCTTAGCCAAGTCGAATAAAGAAAGCAAAAAGCGCATCATTTCTTTTCAGCAAGCCTTCACAGCAATTCACTCTCCAAATGAAGAAGAGACACTGACTCTCGCACTCCTCCATAAACCAGAGATACAAACCAGGCATTTAGATAAATTCCACACCGAGCGAAAGCTGACGATTGGGCAGTGGGCAATCACTGGTTTAAAAGAAGCCCAGTCACTTTTTATAATGCTTAATGGTGGCTGCTTATGGGGAGTAATGGCTAGAACAGGAATGAGAAGCGATGAGATGTATAATCTAAACACCGCACAAGGCTGCACCAAAGATATCATCGACCGCCAGAATATATACGTTATCCATGCCAATCTTTCAAAGACAGCCAAAGGATCTCAATCAATGCAAGATGAGTTTGTCACCACTGAGATTGGTATGAAAGCTTATGAAGTCCTTCAAGCGCTGCATACACCGCTTAGAAAAAGACACCCTAGCTCACAATCCTTCTTCCATAAAATAAAAGAGGATTTCAGTGAAATAAGCAAAAAAGTAATAGGTACTCACTCTATAGCTTGGTTCAAAGAGGCTATGGGTGACGAGCTTGCACTCACCAATGAAGATTTAATTGACCTAAAAGTATCTGACCCAAATTTATCGTTTGAATTAGGTAACAATTACGAGTTTACGCCACATCAACTTCGCCGTTCTTTCTCTTACTACTTAATTGGTTACGAGCTTTGCAACTTCCCACAACTCAAACAACAGTTCAGCCATATGTCTGTGGCAATGACACGGCATTACGCTAAAAATGCCAGTAAGTTTCAAAAAATCAGGAAAAAAAATAAGACCCTTGCGAACGAAATTGATAACGAGCGAATCAATCAAAAAGCTCGTGTCTATTTAAGTATCTATGAGAAATTGGCAAACAAGGAAAGAGTTGCAGGCGGTAAAGGCAAAGAGTTTGCTAAAAGCATGACCAAAACAGACCGTAACTTATTCACAGACAAGGTGGATAATGACATGCTTTCTCTAAATTTCTGGAAAAAGCAAATTCGAAATAAAAAACGACACCTTCATGCGGTTGCACCAGGGATATATTGCACTTCGACCACTTGTGGCTTAAGAACGCTTGTTAACCTCATTGAATGTGTAGATTGCAAGAATGACTACATCGTGGATGCCGTATTTGCTGAAGCAAAGCGTAAAGAAGCTGAAATTCACATGCTTTACGATATTGAAAGTAATGAACTCACATCTCAAACTGCCTCTGAATCTTACATTAAAATTCAAGCGGCAGAACGTATTATGAGTGATTTAGGTATCGACTATGAGCCTGTCGTTTTTCCTAATGAAGTTAGGGATTTACTCATCCCATTTGGAGTTGTTTCATAATGTCACAGGCAACAAAAAAGAAGCTAATTGACGCATTAGAAAGGCTACTAAGCGGTGATGTAGCAAAGTTAACATCGAGAGAGCTGCGTAATAAAGCGCGAAAAGGCAAACTCAAAATCAACAATAGTAACGTTGAAAAAGAAGCTGGGCTTTCTGCTGGCGCTCTCAGAAGACACAACGACGTCGTTCTGATGATAAAAAACAAATCATTAGAGGTACAAGTTACTCAGGATGAAACCGCTGACTCCCCTATTGAAGTGCTTCAAAAAGAAATAAAGGCGCTCAAAGGTGAACGAACGCAAGCCAATAAGAAGAAAAAAGAATATTACGATGAGGCTCAAAGCCATAAGGAGGCATTAGCTGTTCAAGCCGCCACCCATATAAAGGTAGTTCAAGAACTAATGGAAATGCTACATGAAAGTCTGCGCGAGAAGGCGATGGATAAGGTAGTTAATACCAGACCAAATAACATCGTTGATGGTAATTTTAGAAAGTAACTGAGCCTCGTTTCAAGTTACCACTAGACAGCACTAGCAAGCATAGATAAAACTAGACGTCAAAATAAAAAGAAAGCTCGATTCAGAGTAAATTAAAGAAAGTAAGGATAACCCATGGCTATCGAAGCAGGACAAATCGCTCCAGATTTCACATTAAACGACCAAGACAACAACCCAGTAACCCTCTCTGAGCTGAAAGGAAAAAAAGTACTACTCTATTTCTACCCACGCGCTTCAACGCCTGGCTGTACAACCCAAGCTCAAGGGCTTCGTGATACTAAGGCTGAACTAGATGCTCATAACGTTGTTGTACTAGGTTTAAGCCCAGACACACCCAAAAAACTGACTAACTTTATCAATAAGCAAGAACTTAACTTCACATTGTTAGCCGATGAAGAACACGAAGTTTGTGAGAAGTACGGTGTTTGGCAACTTAAGAAGTTCATGGGCCGTGAGAATATGGGCGTGGTTCGTACAAGCTTCCTTATTGATGAATCTGGGAATCTTGAGCATGTATTTAATAAGTTCAAAACCAAAGACCATCATGAAGTTGTTCTAGATTACCTAAACAGCAAGTAACTTTTAATTTGCAATCAGGATCGGTGATACTAGTGAGCCGATTAACTTTACTAATTCAGACCAGCTCTGACAGTTATCCACTTTTGTCTCGGTGACTGTCAGATTGTCTCTGGGCTAAATTTTTGTGTCACTCCATAGAGATGGTTTCAACTTTCTTAGCTGAATATCAAGCTTGTAATTCTACTCTTGGAAACTGTCTTTCCATATCCGATCGTGCTGATATACCTTTTCAGACGAAGGTGTTTTGTCAGATAGTTCCGTAACCTTTTCTATTGGTGTTAACCCTTTTAGATATCTATGTGGTCGCTCCCAGTTATAGTAGTGCTGCAATTCAGATAGCAACGGATCCAGCTATTCCAGCCACACACCAACATCTATAGTCGGATAAAGCTCACTTTTATCTGTTTTCTAGGAACGTTCAGCTTTGCCATTCAAGTGAGATGAACCTGGCTTGTTGGCACTAAGCTCTTGATGCCATAAATCATGACTTTATCTGCAAAGAATTCGCGCCCTCTGTTTGTTTGAATACATTGCATAGGAAATAGCATTTCCTCTAATACACATTCGATAAAATCGACTGAATTTCCCGATGTACGCCGAGAATAGCACCTTAAAACCCGATAGCTAGAGCAGTCTTCAATGGCCGTGTACTGGTAAATCCCTAACGCTATTTTACAAGAATCCATCTGAGCTCTGTCACCAGGAGTCGGACGTTCGTGCCTTTGGAAGTCTTGTTTCGTAGGTAAGTAACTATCGGTTTCACCGAAACTTCTGATAGTACTTTGTGGATTATTGCTGTGATTAGATATATTTGGTGAAAACGAATGAATTCTGCTTGAAAGCACCACGCCCCTAGGTTATGTTTCACACGCATCTAAAGATTCAATGCTCTCAATTCGTACGTAATTTTAGTATCAAGAGAAGAATGAGGCCGTCTACTATGGCTTTCCAGACCAGAAATTACATCCTGCTTGTATAGAGTAATGTTGGCCTAGAAATACCACAGCGGCAACTTACGAAGCTTGCATCACCAGACTCTTCATACATTTTTATCCACTGTAGTCTTCAGTGGATTTCTCTGTCCATAGATATCCAGTATAGTTGAAAGGATGTCTATGAATCACACACAGAAACCTAACGCTCATGTAAACTTTCGGTTACTGACTCTTCCAAAGGACTGAGAAGATAACTTATTATGCTTCGCATTCCTGTATTTATCTCAGCTGTTACAGACATACCGGAGCTCAATGGAAGTTTGTTATGTTTAGTTGATAAATAATTATCTTCAAGAGAAACGATGACATTAAAAACAAGTCCAAATTTGGGGTCTTCTATAGCATCCAAATTTATATTTTTCACCTTACCAGTCAAGTAACCATATCGCGTGTAAGGAAATGACTCTACTTTAATAATGACAATCTGTCCAACTTGAATAAACCCAATATCTTTATTTTGTACTGATACGGTAACTTCTAGTAAATCATTATTTGGTACTACTACCATTAATGTTTCGGCTGTTGTAACAACACCGCCTTCAGTATGAACTTTTATTTGCTGAACTTTTCCTGACACAGGAGCCCTGATTATCGAAGCCTGTTGGCGCTCTTTATTTTTTTCCACTTCCAGTGTTAATAACTTAATGCTATCTGTTGTTTTTCGTATTTTATCTAAAATTTCATTTTCAAACAATTTAGTAACAAGATGATACTCCTCTTTAGCTGATAATATTTCACTTTCAATTTGCTCTAACTGTGATTTATAAACATGCAGTTCGTTTTCCGCTTCGAGATATTTATTCTCTTGTTCAATGACTACATGTTTTGCAATTGCTTGCTTTCGCAATAAATTTTTAAAGTCATCTAAACGACTTTTTTCAACACGTGATAGGCTTTGTTGCGTAATTCGATCAGAGAACCAAACTGCCTGCAATTGAGTAATTCTTATACAACACACTGAGTTTCAGGCATACCAAGCCCTGTAAGTTTGTTCAGCGCTTTAATCATGGCGTAAGTTTCACCAACCTGAGCATTGTGGTTTCTCAGACTTAATCGCTCTCATAACAACTGCTTCACTCGATACATTGCTGTCTCTGATAGTGAGCGTTTATGATAGCCGTCGCTTCTTCCACTTATTGTTGGAGCCGTAGAGCTTCTGGCAACCTACCGCTAAATTCCTAGGGTGACCATTCTCCCAGAAGGCTGCCCCTTCTCTTGGAGGGATGAGTGGAGCAGCTCGCTTGAACCGTATGGCATCGTGGCAATCCCTTGTGTCATAAGCGCCATCACCAGATATCTCGATAATTCTTCGGCGTGTTTGCTTGAGTAAGTTAGGAAGGACTTCTGCATCGGTAACATTAGATAAACTCAGTTCTGCCGCGACGACTTCATGAGTACTGGTATCTACCGCTAAATGCAATTTTCTCCAGACCCTATGCTTCCCGTCAGTACCATGCTTCTTGACCTTCCATTCTCCTTCGCCATAAACCTTGAGACCCGTCGCATCAATAGCTAGATGCTGTATTGCACCTCTAGTCTTGGGTTTAAATGAAACCTCGACTTGCTTAGCTCTTCGACTTATACAACTGTAATGTGGGCAGACTATAGGGACGTTAGCCAATGAAAAAACAGAATCGATAAACCCTTGCAATGCTCTCAACGGCATTGAGAAAACTCGTTTCACCATAAGTGCAGTGGTAATGGCTAAGTCGCTGAACTGACGAGGTCTACCACGTTTATCTTGTTTACTCTGCTTCCACTGGCGAATGGCTTCTTCATCAATCCAGAAAGTGAGTGAACCACGGTTGATTAAGGCTTTGTTGTACTGTTTCCAGTTCGTTGTTTTGTAGGGAGGTTTCGGCATGAGACTAGGGGAATTAACTTACTTAGCCGATCAGATCGTAACCTTCTGCTTTAGTTCCCTCGAATTACGCAACAAAGCCCATTATAAATCTCACTATATTTAAACTTCTATGTATCAATGTATATTGGCAAATAAATTACAATAAATTTAATCTGCCGATATAATATCTTTAGTAATTCAATAACTGTTTTTTATTTCTTTCAATATAAACATCCATATCACAAGTTTCCTTATGTTGTAAAAAATGACGTTCTCAGTACAGTAAACATCATGAAACCTTAAATATTTTTTATCGATGTAGGATGTATTACTCACTATTTCTCCACTATGTACCTAAAGGCACATAAAATGTGACAACCCTGCGAAAAAAATATATCCTTCAGCAAAAATTGGGACCTCAGATATCTGATTTTTTATAATTACAGTAAAACATTTCGCACGTATCGCGCATTTTCAGCCAATTTAGTTAGATTCAGCTAGTGTGAGAAGGGATGTCACATATTGATATACATATATTTGCTATTGTCTGTCGAACAGGGATAATGACGTTGCGCCAACATACTGGCCTTTATACATCTATATCTACTCTTATTTACCAACGCTTTAAGCGTTGGTTTTTTTTATTTCGTTGTTCTAGATATGTAATGATGTAAAGGCCCCTCTGGTAACAATAGGCTTTGTTATGTAAGAAATAATCCACTTCACTTGTTATTCCTCAAGCGTTGATAAGCACACTAGAACTTTATCGCTTAGTAGATACCTGAAGTGAGCTAAGAGTTTTATGCTGAATTTAGGCACCAATTCTTTGTGAGTTCACTATTACACAACAAAGCCGAGTGGAAGCATAACAAACAAGGCAAACGTGGTAGACCACAACAATTCAGCGACTTAGCCATTACTTCCGCACTGATAGTAAAACCCGTATTCTCTATCCCATTGAGATCAATACAAGGCTTTCTAGCATCCGCTTGTGTGTCCGCATTACACCTGTATAAACCTCATAGTGAAGGATGTTGAAGTTTCATTTAAAACGGAAAGCCAGAGGATCAATACAGTATCTAATCATTGATGCTATTGGTCTCAAGGTTTTTAGCGAAGGTGAATAGAAGGTCAAGAAGTATGGTACGACGGGATGGGAAGCGCAGAGTCTAGCGTAAGCGCATCTCGCAGTAGATACAAGTACTCACAAAATAGTCGCAGCAGAGTTGAGTTTATCTAACGTAACCGATGCCGAAGTGATCCCCAACTGACTCAAACAGACACGTCGCAAAGTCACCGATATATCAGGTGATGGATCTTATGATACAAGGAATTGTCATGACTCCATACTAATTAAGAGAGCGATTCCACTCATCCCGCTACAAAAGAGGGCAAGCTTCTGGGAAAAGTACATCCTCGCAATTTTACTGTAGGTTGTCAGAAGCTTGACGGCTGCAATAATAACCGAAAAATCGATATAGCTACCATAAGCACTCGCTATCAGAGACAGCTATGTATCGAGTGAAGCCGTTGTTAGGGGGAAAATAAAGCCTAAGAGATTACAACAATTACGCAATGCTCAAAGGCTTGAACAAGCTACTAGGTTAGATACGTTTGAAACCTGTAGTATCAAATAAGACACACACGAAACGATGTCGTAGTTCTACCTCTACTTAGCGTAGCAAAGCCTTACTGGCTTTCAAAATCTTATCAACATATTCTTCAAGACTTAGCTGACTAACTTGGATTGCAAGTTTGACTTAATACGGGGATTCTTTTGAAAACCAATTACTATTTTTTTCTCTTTTACCATCATCTCGACATGCAAATATGTACTTTAAATCCTCCGGAGCTATAACCATTTGAAGCCACTCCGCTCGCTCTTGAATGAGATTGTTTAGCGCACAATCTCTAGATTGTGGCGTCTCCTTTAAAATCTCATTAACACAAGATAAATCCACAGGATTCATTGTGTTCCAATTGCAATGAGAGATATATTTGGTTGAGTATATTTTGAGAATGGTTCTTTTAGCATCACTTGGAAGAAAGAGGTTATTTCTTTCTCCTAGTACATTATTCAGTGTTCGCTGAAAAATACTAAGATTATGCCTTCCTAAGCTTGTTGCTTGTTCAGCACCCCATTCAGGAAGAGCTCCTTTAACTTTGGCAACATAAAATCCAGGACCTATTTGTCCTGTTTTAGGTAAACATTCTCGACGGATTCCGGTATTTAAGATATTAATAGCAGACTTCTCACTTGTACCATGATAACCAATAAAGTACATATCAAACTCCTACATAGAAACCCAAAACGACTGTGTTAGTTAAATTTGAATCGACCAACATCTTGTAGGTTAGTGATTAGTTGCAAGTACCAAACACTGAACACCCTACAATAAAACAAAACACTTAAAAATTTTGGACAATTTTAGTTTCCCTCTACATATTTATCTTCTAATAAGTCAAATATGTTAGTACCTCGTAAAATTGAGACTTTGCATGTTTCAAAGCCAAGTGTTGTATTCTGTAGAATCATTGCTATTGTTAGATTTGTTTTTATTTGACGTTTTTTCGTAATCCATTCCAAAACGAGCCCCAAATCCAAGTACTTTTACTCCAACATTAACACTTTTATCTTTACCAGCGTTGTTTACTTCTACAGCTACACTAGCAAGCGGTGTGTCAAATCCAACACGTACCGCTTTTAATTTTATTCCATCGATATCATCCATATCTAACATCACCGGCTTCTCAGGCATATTTTCTATTGCAATGGTGCTAATCGATGATATGGCAATCATGTTTTTTGGGACTTCGCTTTGAAGAATAAACTCACTGTTAAGATTTGGTAAAGAAACACTGCGTTGAAGCATATTACAAACTCCTTAAATTTCAGTTTCATTTATTTTAATTGGACAGAGTAACCCTAGGGAAAATTAAATTTATTTATATTTTAGTCATAAATATCGATGTCTACTAGATGTTCATTTTAAATTATTAGCATCAAGAATTATTAACCAACATCAGAAAGAGACCAAATAATAACCATCAGCAGGTTTATTGAAAATATAACATCCTCAGTCACAACTCTAAGATACCAAAATTTCCACCCTTCTGTCTAATATGGCGAAAAATATGCTAAATATATACCATAATTTTAATTTTTTAGACACCGCAGTTCTATATTTTCCGTTATGCGATATACATCAAATTGCTTTTTTGAATAGGTTTGTCACATTTCAGCCATGTTAGGTTGCTTGATTGGATAATGATGAGTAAAATTACATCCGTCAGCGCAGCTATCTATGTGCTGATGATATTGACCGTAAAACTTCATTGTGAAACTTTAATGTTTCATACCTTAAGAAAGCCAGCGACATGGATGTATGCCTGGCTTTCTGTTTATACCAGTTTTTCATTATTTATTCTAAATAGATAATGGAAAATCTTACTTAAGGTAAGGCTCATCAACCAAAATTCCTCGCCAAAATGGTTATATTTTAACTCTTCGAAAAACTGGAAATGTTTTTTCTACAATTGAATACAATGCCCTCCGAATCGAAATTACAGTGTGGTTTTTTAGAACAGTCTCAATTTATTCATCAAACGAGCCAATTCTAATACAATAACCAGACAAGCAACTCGCATTGGATTAAATACTCAGCAGCTAGCGAACAACTCGACCACATTAGCCTATTACCATACACTGAAGCCTCATTACAAAAAAAGCGAACCAGAAACACGCAACAAAACCGTAGCTCTCTGAAAGCAAGGGGGACTAAGAACCTATCTCAGTAGGCATTATCTAAGCAAAATCAACACCTATTGAAAACACTATAAATGAGCTCAACGCAGCGCTTAATCTCTGGTGCACGCAGGGCAAAAATGGAGTCGCTACTGCATACCCACAAAACTAACCATTCTTTATGTACACATCAAAAAAAGAACGGACAAGCATGATGTAATGAACAACATTCTTTTTGCACACAGAAAGAGTCGCAAACGGAATGTGCGCAATGCGAAAGATGCTATCAAACACTGAAATGCTGTCAGAAAATCAAACATAGCGATTAATACAAATTAATCATTTCCCAAAATACATAAACCACCACCCAAAAACAGCTTACACTCAAATTGTCACGTAGCTTACAATTTCAGCAAAAAAAGAGGGCATAATGCCCTCTTTAACTCCTGAATACCTTGCTCACAAATATCTAAGAAAAAAGCTCGATAGGTGGCTTTTTACTCAGAAACACAAGAGACAAATCTCGCCTGCTCTGGAGCATGGCTACTTTTGTAACCAGTATACATGTTAATGTTATGATAAGTGCCTTTGCGACTTATTTCCGAATCAGTCCCGTATGTGTTCGATGTTGGCCATCCATGGCTTAGATATAAGCTTCGGTTTTCTTTAAACAACACCTCCAATTGTTCGATTGTCGCTAGTTTCCAATTACTTCTATCATGATAATTAGCTTGGCTTAATAGCTGACAAAATTCACGTGCCATTGCATGAGAGAACCTTGCAGGCTTTAGACCATTTGGCCCATAAACACCATCTTCTGAAAACGTGTTGTAATAAGCAGCATTAAGCTCTTTAGCAAAGTCAACAGTTGGAGTTGAAGTATAGAGCGTTGTTGGGTTTTTCTTTAGTTTTGTTACTACCGGGCCAGGGTTGGATTGAACTCGAATGCTATGCGAGTCGCTGAAGCCATCTACTATCACTTGCAGTGAAGCTTCTCCTGGATGAATACCACGCGCAACGCCTTTGTCCAATTTTACAATCGCGCTATCCGAAACCGAAATATCAACCCCCTCTTTAATCTCTACATTGCTTCCGTCAGCGAATTGCCCCATTACTCTGATAACAGCCTCACTACCCTGAGAATAGGTGTTCGAAATTATCTCAGGGACAACCTCTAGGTTAATTCCTTTTAACTCATTCACAGAAACATGAATAGTTTGAGTCTCACTTTCAATTCCGTCTTTCATTGCGGTTAGTGTCACGACCCCAGCTCGCAACGTCGTAAGAAGCCCATCTTTCGATACTGTAGCGATATTTTTGTCTGATACTTTCCACTCAACTTGATGAGTCATGTTAAGCTCTGTATCGTCAGTAAAATGCCCTGTCACATGCAGTTGCACTACCTCATTGGTAAAAACTTTACTGATGTTTGGTGATACTGTTAACTTATCTAAAACAACCTCATAGACTTCGATGTAGTGTGGCTCACTTTCAATATTATCTATCTTTGCCGAAATAAGAGTGCTTCCTGCTTTCAAACCTTGCAAACCCTCAATAGGATCAATCTTAATCGTAGATTGGTCTGAGATATTCCAAGAAATCTGAGATGACACATTATGACGTCGACCATATCGATCAACTCCCATTACATACCAGTGCGCTTGATCGCCAACTTTTATTGAATAAGGAAGACCAACAACATCTAATGAAACATAAGGGGACTCAATCACATCCATAGGAACTGGCCAACTCGTTACCCCATTGCTTGCAGCAGCTGTAATAGTGGTTGAACCTTGGCCAATACCAGTAGCAACCCCATTACTGATACTTAATACACTTTCATTACCGACGGACCAAGACACCGATGGAGTGATATCAATGTATGCCCCATCAGAAAAACGTCCTAAGGCTTCGAGTTCTGTAGATTTTCCTCTAATCAACTCCCAATCACTCGATCCCACCCTCAGATCAGTTAACTCAACATCATTAACAGTAATGTTATAGTTTTCTGTTTTATCATAAACAGAACATTGAACTTGATACGAACCAGGTTTTACACCAAATAACAGGTTGTCCTGTATTTTTAACCCAGTAGAATAAGTGATACATGACACGTGGTCTGTCAAGTCAACTGTTTCCCCCTCTACGGTCTTATCTGTAGCGGTAATAGAGATTACACCATCAACTGGGATCAGTGTTGGATTATCATTGAAGTGCCAGTTCGAATATTTGTTTTCCATTTCAAATAGAATATTTGTCTGGGAACTAGCGAAACTATGCGTACTTATCAAAGCTAATGTGGTGAATATTATATTTTTCTTCATTTAAACCTCCTAAAAACACCAACTCAAACGAAATACCCCCTTGTTTGGAAGGTACCCCTATATAAGAACGCACAAGAAAAAAGCTGAATAATGAAATAACAAGGATAATAATGAAAAATGACGGCATTTCAAAAAAACTTATAAATCATAGCATTACGAGTATAGTAGTGACTTAGAAAAAACCTCTCTATCAAACAAACGAGCTTTTGGAATAAGGCTACGAGGATTAGCTGATGTTGAAACATTAACCGAGTGAACTATTGGTTTTTGAATACCATAGATTATGTATCAAATTCTCTGCAATCAGCTAACCCACTTTACAAATACATAAATACTTCATGCACTCCTCTGAGGCAGTGGGCATCTTCTCTTTTTGGCAAGAGCACCTCCCAGAAAAACATGGTGAAATATTAATTATCATGAGAAACAGATCGTGTCTCATTGTTGAAATTATTTTTAGGGGGTAGCATAAGAGGTACTTGATATCCTAAATAACATCTTAATAATGCTACACATCGTTGTTACTCTTTTTGATTATAGAGCTTACGCTGTGTTATTTAATACAAGTTAAATCAGCATTTACCTTCTTTGATGTAGAAATGCTATAGAAAATAGTCTGTTAGATCCATTGTTGTAAACGGTTATTTAATATGAATAATGATTTATAGTTAAAAATATAAGTCTTTTTAATAAGTTACAGTAGGGCCATCAATAAAAGAAGAAATATGTTATGGTAATGAAATTAAAAGTGTTAGGCATGTAGAACCTAATTCTAAGGTGTCTTTACGTGAAGATAAACATAGACTGTTGAATATGGATATATCTAGAGGGAGGGGACCTATTATTCATAAAAGATAAATCTTCTGACGGTATACACTTCGGAATATTTCTAGCTCAGCTGATAAATAACCCTACTAGTTGGTCAAATGCATCTCATACTCATACTTGCTTATATATAGGTGACGGAAAAATAGCAGAAGCCAGTGGTAAGTTTGCATGCATAAGAATGGTTGATTTATTGGAAAAACCAGGTAAGTATGATGTTTTAAGGTTTAAGGGGCTTTGTTGCTTAAATCGATGGAACTAAATCAAGAAGCGACGATCTGATCGACTACACCCATTAATCTCCGTAGCCGAATGCCGAAACCTCGTTACAAAACAACCAACTGGAAATTGTACAATCAAGCCTTAATAAATCGTGGTTCTCTGACCTTTTGGATTGATGAGCAAGCGATAGCCGAGTGGAAGCAAGCAAAAGAAGCTAAGCGTGGTAGACCTCGCCGATTCAGTGACTTAGCTATTACTACAGCACTGATGATAAAACGCATTTTCTCTATGCCATTGAGAGCACTGCAAGGTTTTCTAAACTCAGTATTTAAGCTGGCTAACATCCCGCTTGTGAGTCCGCATTACACTTGCATAAGCCGTCGAACTAAGAAAGTTTTGGTTTCATTTAAAACCAAAACCAGAGGCGCAATACAGCATTTGGCCATTGATGCCACGGGTCTCAAGGTGTATGGCGAGGGTGAATGGAAAGTCAAGAAGCATGGAGCTGACGGGAAACGCAGAGTCTGGCGTAAACTGCATATTGCTGTAGATACAAGCACCCACGAAATAGTCGCAGCAGAGCTGAGTTTATCTAACGTAACCGATGCTGAAGTGCTCCCTGACTTACTTAAGCAAACACGTCGAAAAATCATTGAGATATCAGGTGATGGAGCTTATGACACAAGACGTTGCCATGATGCTATACGAGTCAAGCATTCGATTCCGCTCATTCCGCCACGAGAAGGGTCTGCTTTCTAGGAGCAAGGACACCCTCGTAATTTAGCAGTAGGTTGTCAGAAGCTCTACGGCTCTAACAAGAAGTGGAAACAGCGTTATGGCTACCATAAGCGCTCGCTATCAGAGACAGCAATGTATCGTGTGAAACAGTTGTTAGGTGGGAAGTTAAGCCTGAGGAACTACAACGCTCAAGTTGGCGAGACTTACGCCATGATCAAAGTGCTGAACAAACTTACGGGGCTAGGTATGCCTGAAACTCAGTGTATCGTTTAATAATTAAGCACAATGGCGCAAGTATGTCTTATCTCTGAATTAAGCAACAAAGCCTGTTCGTGCGATAAATTTTTCAATTGGTATCATAAACTACTCTCCTACACGGTTAGTTAAATATTGTGTTGGCCCATTGTTGGCTTAAATAAAATAGGATTCAAACAACATATTCGATATAAAAACCAATGACATAATTTTAATGAGTGCATGACAGTGGTTTTAAAATAATATGAGTTTTCTTAATAGCAATTGAAACCCGTAATATCCCCTTCCTATATTGCTTTCTGTATCTAGATGAAAAAAGGATGATGCAAACACTGTAATTGATTTAGAGAGTAAACCATGATGTTTTTCCACTTTTTCTCGTGGATCAGCGTTCGTGCTCAACTTTGTTTTTCATATCTAAGACCTTGGATGTCCTCGTATCCCTCTAGTTCATTGGTTTGTATTTGCGCAGTATTTTACACTATGCCACTACAATCACTAATCCAAAAATAAGAAAGCTAGAGTTTATTAGGCGTTGTACTGTTAGTTGTTTTATAACTTTAGATATAAGGATGCTGAATTAATGGATGTAAACGTTAAGATCTTGGCTTCTCCTCGAGCTAGGCTACAAAGCCCTAAACAAACGCACATCTAATATCATCAACTATTTCTATTAGATAAAGAGTAACTATGTGGGGATAAATAACCATTTGAAACCTTATAAGTCAAACATCCATAGCCACTTATCGTTCGTTTTTTCCTTACAACATATTCACTCAGTTTTTTTTTGTCCTTATTTCGCGTATAAAAATCATCCCAAAAACCTTCAAAAGACATATGTTTAAAACTCGCATATCACAAACCTACTTTAGTTAATATGGATTTTATTCTTTTTTAGGTCACCAGAATTATTCTGAAAAAACAAAGACACAAACAGGCTTTATTGCTCAATTCGGTGAAAAAATGTGACTAACCGTGTTACTTATTTTTTGCGAAGCATCGCGCAAAGAACTTATGCAGAGCTCCAAGCGGTTTTGACAACATCAAAAGCCGAGCTGGGCTCAAGGTGCATCCAGAAAGAACTGCCTGAGAACGATGTTCATCATAATGTTAAAACCATTGCAGCCAGTATGAGGCATCAGAATTTAACGCCCAAAGTCACACGCAAGCTCAAATCTACTACGGACAGCAAGCATAAGATGACGATTGCTATGAGCCTGAAGACTCAAGAATTCAATACGGTGAATAAAATCAGAAGTATGCAGGTGGCATTACCTATGTCACTACAAGCGAAGGTCAGCTCTACTTGGCAGTAATTATTGATTTTGATTCAAGAGAACTAATTGACTGCTCTATGGATACAAGAATACCTGCTACGATAGTCTGCAATGCACGATCTAAAGTATTATTACATCACAGATTCCCTGTACAAATTTTCGTTCATCGTGATCGAGGTGATCATTGCTGTTCAAAAAATTCTCGAGGCCTGATAACCTCTTGTAATCTAGGACAAAGTATAACTAGAAAAGGAAATTGCTGGGAAAATGTTTATGTTGAGATATCCTTCCATTCCATAAAAGTGGAAGCGGTCTAGCATGAGCCGATTTGACGAGAGACTAGCCCCCCAAACGTTCTGTGCGCGCATATAGTTATGATCTGACGAGAAAGCACCGTGCTTTTGGCTTGGATATTTAAGCCCAACTAACTTTGAACAACAAAATCTCGCTTAATCACTTGCCCAGTTTGGATGGATAAGTTCAAACGGACATACGCTAAAAAACGAAAAGCCACCCATGATATCCGGGTGACTTTATTACGTCATGGACCTCAATGTGAGCAAACTTAATCCACTTTGGGCAGCATACCTTTGTCTACAATGAAATCAATAATTTTTTGAAGACCAATACCATCCTTCAGGTTGGTAAAGACGTAAGGTTTTTCTGGGCGCATACGAGCAGTATCTGCCTCCATAACATCCAGTGATGCACCAACATACGGCGCTAGGTCTATCTTATTGATCACCAACAAATCAGAGCGGGTGATGCCAGGGCCCCCTTTACGTGGGATCTTTTCACCTTCAGCAACGTCAATGACATAAATGGTTAAATCTGCCAACTCTGGGCTAAATGTTGCGCTCAAATTGTCGCCACCACTTTCGACAAAAACCACATCTAAATTTTTGTGACGTTTTGCTAATTCTTCGACCGCCGCTAAATTCATAGAAGCGTCCTCACGGATTGCGGTATGAGGACATCCTCCTGTTTCAACACCAATTATGCGATCAGCATCTAGTGCTTGTGCGCGTGTTAAAATTTTTGCATCTTCTTGCGTATAGATGTCATTCGTAACGACCGCAATTTGATATTTGTCACGTATTGTTTTACATAGGATTTCAAGCAGGGCTGTTTTACCTGACCCCACAGGACCTCCGACACCAATTCTCAGCGGTTGTTTGTAATCTTGATTATTATATTCTTGCATTTTTTCTCTCATGAGCGGAAAAGACGAGTGTATTGCGTCTCATGCTGACAGCTTGCTATCACCTGAGCTGGAGTAAAACTACCAATCTGATCGCACGGCCATCTCACCGATTTCTCGATGACCTCTGGCACAAACTTAGTGAGATCAATTAACAACTTTTGACCTGCAGTTTGTCCTAAAGGGATAAGCTTCACACCAGCCATTACGGCGTTTTCTAACCAGCTCCACATGTAAGCGGAGCAAAGTTTAACCAAGGGGATCTCCCACTTCTCCGCAGCTAGAGCAAAAGCAGCAACTTGAGTTTGATTGACCAACGGAAAAGTGTGCTCCGACAAATCGATCCCCAGCTGAGGAAGCAACTTGGCAAATGCAGCCCCACGTTGACGCTCTTCTATTCTGAGCTCTTTTGTCTCTCGACTTGCGACAATGAAATCACACCAATACTGTGCTTTCTCATAGCTCTGCACACCAAGCAAATGATGCAACTGGATCAAAATTGGTATTTCTAACGTCGCTAAGCTGTCTTGCATTTGTGAGGTTAACCACAATGCAAGACTTTGCTCATCCTTGACCCAACCTTTTTCGATTGCCCATTCGAGCCCTTGAGAATATGTGAACGCACCTACAGGTAGTGATGGGCTAATAAGTTGATACAAACGTAAATCTGTTAACATAGAAATCCTTAATACAACAGATTTACATTAATGATGATGGTGACCGTGAGAAGCACCACTTATTGAGCCACCGTAAGCTCCGGGCTCAGGTTGGTATTTAGCTCGCTCAACACGAACCCCCAAACCAAGCCCTTTGACCATATCATCGAGTACATGATCATGCAGATAGCGGCACCAACCTAGCTCCACTTGTAGAGGTACATGCCTATTTCCCAGGTGATAACACGCTTTGGCAAGTAACAATAAATCGTCAGTAAAAGCTGTAGATACCACCTCCTCAGCCGCCTCAACAAGAGCAATTTCACCAGTCTCTGCTTGCAGAAGATCACCTTCTTTTAATACGGTTCCGCGAGGTAAAAACAAACCAGCTTCATCACCGTTATTCAAGCAAACCTTTAGTCTGCTTTTAGTTCTCTCATCCATGGTTAAACATACGCTCAGGCAATTTTCTCTGTCGGTGAAATTAGCTCTACCTTCACTATTAATAACTTGTGTGAATCGAATCATTGCTCTCTCCCACACCTCCCACATAAACAGGGAAGTGCTAATGGTTAACCTAGAATAAAAAATAGCGCTGCGTCATTGGTAGCTCTGTTGCAGGCTCGCAAACAAGAGGAATACCATCAGCTTTAACTAGATAGGTCTGCGAGTCTAGCTCAATCGTCGGGGCGTAACTGTTGTGTACCATGTCTTGCTTAGAAAGGTTTCGACAACCTTTTACCTGACCAATCATACTTTGTAGCTTCAGTTTTTCAGGCACCCCTGCTTCGATACTCGCTTGCGACATAAAAATCATTGATGTGCTGTACATCGCCTTTCCATAGCTTGCATACATTGGGCGATAATGTACAGGCTGTGGCGTTGGGATCGCTGCGTTCACGTCTCCCATCGGGGCATAAGCTACCAATCCACCTTTAACAACAAGCGCAGGTTTAATACCGAAAAAGGCAGGGTCCCAGATAACGATATCTGCCAGTTTGCCAACCTCGATAGAACCAACTTCATGCGAGATACCATGTGCTATAGCTGGATTAATAGTGTACTTCGCGACATAACGTTTGAGACGTTGGTTGTCGTTGAATACGCTATCCCCTTCTAAAGAGCCGCGCTGCAACTTCATTTTGTTTGCACATTGCCATGTTCGAGTAATTACCTCTCCAACTCGTCCCATTGCTTGCGAGTCCGATGACATAACAGAGATAGCCCCCAAATCATGAAGAATATCTTCGGCAGCAATAGTTTCTCGACGAATTCGTGATTCAGCAAATGCCACATCCTCAGGAATGGAAGGATCTAAGTGATGGCAGACCATCAACATATCCAAATGCTCATCCACTGTATTTATGGTGTAAGGCATAGTTGGGTTTGTTGATGCTGGAATGATGTTAGGTTCACCTACTGACTTGATCACATCAGGCGCATGACCACCACCAGCCCCTTCTGTGTGAAAGACGTGAATGACTCTATCACCAATAGCACGAACAGTTTCTTCATAGAAACCACCTTCATTAAGGGTATCGGAGTGAATGGCCACTTGAACATCCATCTCATCCGCAACGTTCAAACAGTTGTTAATCGCTGCAGGGGTTGCCCCCCAGTCTTCATGGATTTTTAAGCCCATCGCTCCCGCTTCAATCTGCTCACGGATCGCTTCTGGTTGACTCACACAACCTTTTCCGAATAGCCCGACGTTGATAGGAAGCTCATCGACTGCTTCCAACATTCTGTGCATATTCCAGATGCCAGAGGTGACTGTTGTAGCATTAGTACCAGCTACAGGGCCAGTGCCACCACCGATAAAAGTAGTGACACCCGATGACAAGCCTTCTTCTGCTTGTTGTGGGCAGATAAAGTGAATGTGCGTATCAATACCACCAGCGGTGATAATTTTACCTTCACCAGCAATGACCTCTGTTGCTGGGCCAATTACAATATCTACTTTTGGCTGAATATCCGGATTTCCTGCTTTACCAATGCCCGCTATTCTGCCGTTTTTGATGCCAATGTCAGCTTTCACGATCCCCCAATGATCGAGTATCAACGCATTAGTGATCAGAACATCGACACAGCCATCATTCGTCACTTGGCTTTGTCCCATACCATCACGAATGACTTTACCGCCGCCAAACTTGACCTCTTCGCCGTAGATCGTGAAATCCTGTTCGACTTGCAAAAACAGCTCCGTGTCAGCTAAACGCACGCAATCGCCAGTAGTAGGCCCAAACATATCGGCATAGGCCTGACGCGAAATTTTACTCATGATCTATCCTGTAATTTTCCCATTATTGCGCCCTGAAATCCGTAGACTTCTTGCTTACCAGCAAACGTAACCAGTTCGACGGTTCGGCGTTGGCCTGGCTCAAATCGAACCGCCATTCCGGCAGGAATATTAAGGCGGAATCCCAACGCTTCATCGCGGTCAAAATCTAAGAATTTATTTACTTCAAAAAAATGGTAATGCGACCCAACTTGTATAGGGCGATCACCCAAATTAGAAACACGTAAGGTTTTGGTTCGACGTCCTTCATTCAGAACAATGTCACCTAATTCGTGGTTTACTCTAATCTCACCCGGAATCATTAGTTTACTCCTACACAATTGGGTCATGGATCGATACGAGTTTAGTCCCATCAGGAAATGTACACTCGACTTGTATGTCAGTGATCATTTCAGGTACACCTTCCATGACATCTTCAGCGGTTAAGATTTTCCGCCCATAACTCATAAGCTCAGCGACCGTTCGACCATCACGGGCACCTTCCATAATCTCACAACTGATCAAAGCTATCGCTTCAGGGTAGTTAAGCTTTAAACCTCGTGCACGGCGTCGCTCCGCGACCAAACCTGCTGTAAAAAGGAGTAACTTATCTTTCTCTCTTGGTGTTAGTTCCACTGTGATACCTACAATCTTTACGTCGCCCAAATTCTTGGTATGTCAGGTACATAACCTAACCAGAGCTTGCGACATGTTTTCCAAATCAGGACTAAGCAGCCCATAATTTCCTCTGTCTGATGACCGAGTGCTCGAACAGTCAATAAACCATCAACATCTGTTAAACCGATTTCCAACGACTCTTTTGTTTGCATCAAGTAGTCTTGAATCGAGCAATGAACTAATTCTTTCAAAGCTTCACTTGCGGGATATATATACATAGCTCCAAGCATCGGAAACTCGCGCATTCCGGCCGCTTTAAACTTCGTACTATCTACACAGAGCGAATCTGCTAGTATAAGTTTGTCATCAACAAAGATTTTGGTTTGTCCGATGACATTACCGGATTCAAATGTCTCATTGAGCATTGGACGGCCAAAACACTGCATATCCCACCCAATAAAACGCGATGGCACCTTTAATGAAATGTTTGTTTCAAGTATTGCGGCAGCAGAGGGAAAAAAGATATTTTCGAGAGGTAGCCATTCTAAAAAAGCATCCTCTTCTACGCGTAAATTCTGTGCTTGGCGCGCAACCTCACCTATGCTGCGATAAAACTTGGTTGCTCCAGGCGTAGTAATCAAGGAGTGAGCACCTTCTTCAACCACAACATTGATGCTAAGTAAGTCCCCTGCAACAACACCACCTGGAGGGTGCAATAAATAGGTATGAGAGCTCCCGTGTTCGGGATAAAACGGTCGTTGCACCATTAATGGCCCAACTTGCTTCCTTTCAATAAGGCGAGTGATGCCTCTCTTCAATTGGTAACGCAGATAGATCTCTGCCACCCAACCCGATGACGAGCTGGACATATCAAACATACGAACCTCTGCCGATCCGACATAAAAATAAAGGAAGATCCCAACACTTCATATTAGAAAAAGAAAATGGGATTAAAAGAGAGAGTGGCTGCTTTCACACATTAGTACGGTGAAACATTGACGCTTTTACTCGCATTAATTCAATTGAATAAGTGCATTTTTTATCAGATGAAATAAAACGGTATTCGACTTGTTATCGCGCCGACAAGCCACTCTCTGGTCGAGATAATACATCCAGATTGTTGGGATTGGCACTTTGAAAAAATGACATAAAATATAGAAATAAGCCCATACAAACACTCACAAAACAAAATGAGCGAATATCTATATTCACAGATGTTGCAGCTTTGCCAATTGAACAATACTTTATCGCTC
Organism: Vibrio sp. S457-15; assembly: GCF_000960545.1. NCBI lineage: Bacteria > Pseudomonadati > Pseudomonadota > Gammaproteobacteria > Vibrionales > Vibrionaceae > Vibrio > Vibrio sp. S457-15. The sequence continues at coordinate 26,612 of NZ_JYOQ01000003.1, forward strand.
CAATTCATCTATGGAGTGTAAAATCAACAAATGAAAAAGCTACCCGTGCTTTTAATAGCTGCGCTACTCTGCGCTTTTTCTACATCTTCTTATGCGTCACAACCAAACACTTTATTTGTTGCTCTCGGGGACGAACCTGTAAAAGGATTTGACTCGGTCCTTGGTTGGGGAAAGTATGGAAACCCTCTCATTCAATCTACTTTATTGAAATATAATAAAAATTTTGAATTACAAGGCGATCTCGCTATTTCTTGGCAGCTATCTGAAGACAAGCTTTCTTGGTCTATCAAAATCCGCTCAGATATTCTTTTTAGCGACCTTTCTTCCTTAACAGCAGAGGACGTCGCATTCACATTTCTTCAAGCGAAGCGCACATTGAGTGCTCATGACCTGTCAAACCTAAAAGACGTCGTGGTGCTTTCTCCTACGCATTTACGCTTCGATCTAAAGAAGCCAGATATTACATTTATCGACCACTTTGTTTCTATAGGTATCGTGCCAAAACACGCCTACTCTAAAAACTATGCTCAATATCCAATAGGTTCTGGGCCTTACCAATTTGTTCAATGGAAAAAAGGCCAGTCTGTCACTTTACGTGTTAACCCAAACTACTATGCTAAGAAACCAGCTTTTAACGAGCTAGTGATTGTTTTTGGAAGCGAGTCCTCACGCTTTGCGTTGTTCAAAACAGGTCAACTTCATCTAACAACGTTACCTCAAAAATTCGTGAGCTCATTACCGAAAGAGAGCAAACTCTGGTCCATCAATAGTGTTGATAACCGCGGTATTGTCTGGCCAATGCACTCAACAAAAGAGGGAAATAAAGAAAGTGCGATTAGTAGCGATATTGCTATTCGTCAAGCCGTAGATCTGGCAATCGATCGCTCTGTTATTATTCAACAACTATTAAATGGATACGCACATCCAGCATACTCTGTTGCCGATGGCTTACCCTGGGGTCCAATGACTCCCTCAGAGCACCATTACGATGTAAAGCGAGCTCAGCAAACGTTAACCTCTGCTGGATGGATTGATAGTAACAACGACGGAATAAGAGAGCGTAACAGCATCAATGCAGAAATGACGCTCTACTACAAGGCCGGTGACAGTGTAAGAGAAGAATTAGCAATTACTATCAGTCAAATGCTAAAACCTATTGGCATCAAGTTAGACATTGTCGGTGCTGACTGGGACACTATTGCAAAACATATGCACAACAATCCTGTATTAATGGGATTTGGCAGTCATTCAGCCAATGAAATTCGGTCTTTATTTCACTCTGATTATGCGGGCGTGGATTTTTACAACTCTGGTTTATACCAAAACGAAGAGGTAGATCATTTAATCGATCAAGCTATTCATGCCTCTTCTTGGCAAGAGTCTCTGCCGCTTTGGCAAGAGTCTCAAAAGCTCATCGAAAAGGACTTACCTTGGACTTGGTTGGTCAACCTAGACCACCTATATGCTACCAATAAATGTTTGGACCTCGGCTCACCATTAACGGAACCTCACGCCCATGGTTGGCCACTAGTGAGCAACATCGCCGAATGGCGCTGGGTATGTCAATGAACCGCCACGGCTTATTGATGTTGCTGAGAACATTTCTGCTCCTCGTGGTAACGGTGATGGGCATCGTACTACTAGTATCTCACTCCCCGACCGATCCGGTTAACGAGTTCTTAGGCGGCAATGTATTTTCAGTTTCCAGTGAGCAAAGGGATAACATCGCGCATATTCTAGGTACGAATATGTCCGAACTAGATAGGCTCACCGATTGGCTTGTACAAATAACTCATGGGGAATGGGGATATTCAAACTATTACCAACAACCTGTTAGCGATGTGCTTAAAGAAAGAAGCGGTAATTCGCTTAACTTGTTGGTTTTCAGCTGGAGTCTGACCTTATGTTTTGGTTACGGTCTGGGGCTAGTAGCTGGACTTAAAAATAAAAGCGCACTAGGGAAATGTCTTTACTACGGCTCATGGATCTTATCTTGCTTACCCAGCTTTTGGGTCGGCATTATTCTCATTGCCATATTTGCACTTAAGTTGCACTGGTTCCCTGTAGGAGGAGCGACCTCATTGTCCATCGTTAACTCGACGTGGCAGGATAATTTACAACACATGATCTTACCTATCGTTTGTTTAGTTTTAGTTGGAATAGGCCCACTAATACTACACACCAAAGAAAAAGTAGTTTCATTACTTGATAGTGATTATGTCAAGTACGCGCAAATGCACCAAATACCAAAGAAGCGTTTGATCTGTCAATATTTAATTAAAGGAAGCCTTGTCCCTACAGTTACCTTACATTTTGCAGCTTTTGCCGAGTTGCTCGGTAACGCCGTGCTCATTGAAAGTGTTTTTAACTATCCCGGACTAGGTAATGCGTTTGTTTACTCTGGGCTAACGAAAGATAGTCATTTATTACTAGCATTAAGCTTGTGTACCACACTGATGATCGCCACCGGAAATGCATTCGCCAATATCATTCAGCGAATCAGCCAGCCTAGTAGCTTTCGTCCTTAAAATGAAAACACCTTTTATGAAAACAAAATCATACTGGTCAACATTTGCATTCATTGGACTACTGATTTTTGCTTACTTCTGGCCCAACTCAGGTCAAGAAATGAATTTGCTGGCTCGACTTTCCCCACCTAACTATTTGCACTGGTTTGGTACAGATTGGTTGGGCAGAGACATGTTCAGTAGAACTCTTAAAGCATTAATGCACAGCCTATCAATGACTGGAATCGCGATTTTTTTTAGTGCGATCATCGCTTTAATTTTAGCAATCATTGCAAACTTAAACCGTGGATGGAACATGCTCATCGATTTCATAGTGGATTGCGCACTGTCGCTGCCAAGCTTACTGCTACTGATGATTTTGACCGTAAGTTTTGGTAGCGGCTCACAAGGCGTCATGTTTGCTATCGCTTTAAGTCACTGGCCAAAGCTGACTCGTTTATGCAAGAGCGAAATTCAATCTCTTATGTGCTCTGACTATATCAGCCATGCTTTAAACTTCGGACACAAGAAAATCCATGTCATTTTACAGCATGCATTCCCACACGTACTGCCACAATGGATGACCGGAATGCTGTTACTTTTACCACATGGCTTGCTTCATTCAGCCGCTTTATCTTTTCTTGGATTTGGCTCAGATCCGACACGTGCGTCAATGGGGAAAATATTTGATGAAGCCAATTCTTACCTACTAACTGGGCAGTGGTGGTTAGCTATCTTACCCGGTTTGATGCTCGTCTTTACTATTATCTTATTGTCTCACTGCACGCGCGTGTGGGTACACAACAATCATTTGAGAGCCCCGTCATGCTGTCTATGAATAATGTGTCAATTTATCAACGTTACACACAAGAACACGTGTTAAGATCACTGACATTCTCCGTAAAACCAAATGAAATCGTTGCTCTCGTCGGCGAAAGTGGTGGTGGTAAAAGCTTGCTTGCCCAATTACTCATGAAAGCACTGCCAGATGACTTTAATTTCAGTGGTCAAATTGTCAACTCGTATTCCACTGCATTAATCGCGCAGCACGCGACGGCGTTAAATCCAGATTTAAAAATAAGACAACAGCTTGAGCTGTTTCGTTGCTCTCACATGCAATTATTGCCTCTCTTAAAAACGGTGGGGTTGAGTGAAGAGATAGTCAATGCCTACCCTTATCAACTCTCAGGTGGCATAGCGAAGCGCGTATTGGCATGCTTAGCTATAATGCAAAACTCTTCATTAATTATCGCAGATGAACCGACCTGCGGGTTAGACCCCGAGAGCTCGCAGCGCCTGATGGCACTGTTTCGCTCACTCAGTAAGTTGGGCAAAAGCTTTTTACTTATCAGCCATGATTTGCCATTGATGATGTCGATTGCAGATAGGGTCATCGTACTTGCTAATGGCGAAATCATTGAAGAAGTCTCGCCAAATCAAATCAAAAATGGTCATTGTGATTATTACACTAGTGCGCTCTGGCAAGCACAACCACAATTTTGGAGTCAAAAATTTTGATTAAGCTAGATACAGGCGTTTTTAAATATCAAAAGGCTTCCATTCACCTGCCATATTTGGAGCTTAAATGCGGAGAAGTTGTAGGGTTAACCGGACCAAGTGGCAGCGGCAAGTCTACAATCGCGAAATTAATAGCAGGGCATTTCCCACCACACCAATTAGAAAAGCAAACGGTTAAGCTGACAAAACCAACGGTTCAGCGTTATCAGGCGAACCCGGTTCAGTGGATTGGGCAACATTGTAAGTTTGCGTTTAATCCACGCTGGCCTTTGAGTAAATCTTTAAAAGAAGCCTATAAATCGAGGTGTTACACCAAGCAACTTGAAAATTACAAAATTAAACCTCATTTACTCCAACGTTTTCCGCATGAATTGTCGGGGGGCGAGTTGCAACGTTTCTATATAGTTCGAGCGTTAGCGCCGAGCACTCAATTCCTAATCTGCGATGAAGCAACAGCACAATTGGACGCAACAACTCAGCGGTTAATTTGGCAACAGTTGCTACAAGAAGTAAAGAGCCGCCAGCTAGGTATTTTGGTGATCTCTCACCAAATCGAATTACTCCAAGCTCTTTGCCAAAAAATAGTGATCATGCCTGAATCAAATGCGAACAATGGCATTTAGGCATCGACTAACTTTTATAGATGTAACGTATCATTGCGCTATTGTAGGAAATAAAGCATTAACTCATTATATACTTGCTTAGTTTTTAGTCGCATGGATGTTTTACTTTTTACTACCAGACAAGTTTTCAATAAAGATAAACAACTATGGAATACAAAAACATTCAATCATCCAAGTCATTTACACTCAAAGAGTTCTATGTTGAAAAGCACTACATTGTTAGCATTTCATTCGCAAAAGGGGATATTTGCATCAATGAACAACAGATTGATATAGACAATCCGTGCGTAGTCATCGTTCCGAAATACAGTCGCGTATCCTGCACTCTAACACCCAAATCTCCTCTACAATCAATGGAGGCTCACTTTCTAATCTTTACAGATGAAATGTTAAAGAGTGCTTTTGCTCGCCTAGTGAATAAACACCATCAATTTAATCGCCAACCGATGTATCAGCTGCCAACGCCTTTGTGCGTTGAACGTAACTTTCAGATAATGAAAGAGACTTACAACGCTGTCAGTGAGCATGCCCTACATATGCAACTTATGGAGCAAGGGTTATTCTTTATCTTATTGACTTTGAATGAGTCTGGAGTGGATGTGCACAATGTTTTTCACTTCAACTATGAAGAACCGAAAAAAGAGACTATCGCAAGATTGATAACCCAGGATCCACAAAGAAAATGGCATATTGATGATATCGCAAAACTATTATTTACCACACCATCCACCCTTCGCCGACATCTGCGCAAAGAGGGGATGGTGTTTAGTCAATTGTTACTGGATGTCAGAATGGGGTTAGCGCTAAACTTTCTTACATTTACCAACTATACCGTTTCTCAGATCAGTTATCGGACAGGCTTCGGTAGCTCTGCATACTTTTGCGACGCTTTCAAACGCAAATATTCCGTGACACCGCTGCAATTTCGAGTGCAATCTAGAGAAAATAATGACTTAAAAACACTAAAAAACTTAGCTATGACAAATAAGTATTGACAATATATTCGACTATTTCTGCTTTGATAGCAATTATTTGAACTTAATCTTCGAATCTCAAACAAAAGATAGCCCATGAGCATAAGTTATAATTCGGCTTTTGACGAGTCGTTATTCAGGTGCTTTAACAGTGCTCGAAACTCGACGATTGAAACATGGTCATCAAAAACTAACTTCGTTGATAACTAATCATTAAAAGGACAAATAAATTGACGGCATGTCATTCTCTACGTTCTGTTGAATACTTATAACTGTTGGGAATAACAAAATAAATATTTTTATTGCCCCCTAACTTAGCCATGATCGCCCCCTTAGAAAAACCTCACACCTTTTCACCATTAACCTTAATATTTCACTTCTATATTTTATGTTTATTTGCTTTCCTTTATCTCGAGCGATTTTGCTCAAGATCATATAAAGGATTAATTATGAAACTAAAACTCTACTTTGCTTTCAGTTTGCTATTGGTTTCAATATTTTCAGTATCTAAATCATTCGCGATTGATCTGCCATCAATACCTTTTCCTTCTCCAGGTTCGGCTGAACTGTTATTTGTTGTTAGAAATACAACAATCAAAACTGAATCCCCGGTTAAGGCAATTGTGGAGGACTATTGGACAAACCGAGACATAAAAAGAAAACCATACAAAGATGTATACGGTCAATCGGTTTTCACAACAGCAGGATCAAAGTGGTTAAGCGCCTATATGACAGTAAACATCAATGGTCATAACTATACGATGGCAGCTCTTTCTGGTTATAAAGATGGTATTTCTACGGTCTCCACAAAATCAGAGAAAACAAGCCTAAAGCAAGACTATTCCTCGGTAAAATCTTTTGTTGATGACAGCGCAGAATCAATACCAAGTATAACTTATTTAGATGATACATCAGAATACTTTGTTACTGTCGAGGCATATGAGAGCGGCAATGGACATATGTTTGTTATGTGCATTTCCAACAAATTATCATTTGGTGAATGTAAATCACAAATTTAAATGCTATAAATCACCATCTAGTTGGTGGTGATTTATATTTACATCCCAATCTATTGATTGGTGTTTATAAAAAACAAACCAAAACCTTATTAATATAATGCGTAGATTTAAATTATTTCTAAAAAAGCATTTGTTTTCATATGATTTTTTTGTTTTTATTGTTTATATCATATCAATATCTCTAATATTTTTATCTTTAGAAAATGAGACTACTATAAGAATAGTAGAAAAAATGATGTGTATATTTTAAACAACCACTCATTCCTTACTATCATTCCTGTGAAATATATTATACGTTCGTTTACATAAAATTTTTTAAAGGTTCTGACAGAACTCAGTCAAAGACCGTGTTCTGTCAGAACAAATACTAATCGTTGATATCAGTCCACTTCTGAATACAGTGTTTCTCTGACATCCTTCCTTTTTACAATATCAGATGCGGGTATAGTAGAACTTCTTATATGCTCTAATGGGATATTTTTACCATCATAAAAAACTCCATTTCCATGATATCCTGAAACCGAAATATCAGAATAGCCTCGAGACCAGATTTCATTAGAAATCAAATCTATCAACGACTTTTCTTTCCCAAAAATAGCCCTATGTAACATACCTTTATCACAATTTGCTTCTTGAATGTCCTTATCAGACATACTTACTGGTGCTCTTTTGTCTGCCGATTGACAACTAACAAACCTAATATCTTTAATGGTTGACAGTATTCCATTTTTTTCAAGAAGGTTTACAATATCTTCGACATTAAAGTATTGATCTCCACTTTTGATCACACCAACACCTGCACTGCCATGCCCTAATACGTATACTTTAGTATATTCAGTAAGGTCTAATTCATTTATTACTACATTTTTCTGTATTTTAGCCGCGTCAGATACTAAAGCCTCGACTATTAGATCACTAGAAACTTTTGGCCCCATTAAATGATTATTGTCTATATTTATTCTCTTAATGTCTTTTATAGATTCTTCAAAAAATTTTTTAGCATTGTTGTTTAGGAAAGCTGCAGTGTAAGGATCTTTCCTTTTTAAAACTCTAGGCAATTGCTGCCCTAAAATATTCAAACGTTCCTTTCCAAATCCTGATGATCCCAGCACAAGCATTAGTGACTTCGTTTTTTTTGGCACACTTTCCAAATTAGTTATTCGTTTAACTATTAAATTTTCACTACAATTACCTGATAGAGTGTTACTTGTGTTATGTTGTTTTAAACATCCGGTTAAAGAGATAGGCATTTTAAACCTCAATATTAATATATGAATTATTAAACATATCTATAGATTTCCTATTATATAATTATCAGTTTTAGTAATTTATTAATAGTGAATAATAATTATTTAAATTGAATTTACTCAAAAAAAAACAGATGCCTAACAACAGCTAAAATATAACCTTAAAATCAGATAGCGACTTTTAAGCACCAGGTAAATGGTGAGTTAATCAAAAAAATCCACCCATAAATTAAACGTGGGTGATTGTTGTTTACTTACTTCAAAGAGCAAAATCTAAAAGTTTTTTTCCTTCATCAAGAGCTTTTTGAATAACTAAAGGAGTTCTACCTTGACCAGTCCAAGTTTTCTCAACTCCGTTAGTATCAATATATTTGTATTTTGCAGGTCTTGGCTTACGCTTACCTTTCTTTTTCGGGGTAGTTGAAGAGAGTGCGGACAAAAGTTCATAAACATCCAAACCTTGCTCCTTAATTTGTCTAGCGATATCTGCTAGTTTTTCTTCTTTCTTAATTTGCTCAGCTCTAATAGCTTCTTCTTCTAAACGACGCTCCTCGACAACCGTTTTGAACTTAGAGTAAGCCTCCTCAAGTTCTGCGTTCGTAAGCTCGCGTAAAAGCGCACGTAAGCTACGAATATTAAGTAACGTTTTTTCCAATTCGCTCATGGCATCCTCAGGTGGGTGATAAAATATCAACTTTCTTTCATTCCAATAAAAGCAATGGCCCTAATCAGGGCCATTGCTTAATGAACAATTTTTTACAACTAGTCTCCAGCCTAATGTACCGTGGTATAGCGCTCAGGAGAAGTAGCTGGCTGTGGTAACTTTAAGTTTGCCACAAAAGACAGTCCTTCTTGAGTAATACCTCCGCTGTAGCTCGGAGAACCATCAGGTAAAATAGCTTTACTTTCACCCGGATTCCACTTTTCAAAGTATGGTGAAAGGTCATACCCACTCACATATGATGCACAAACCATCAACAGATCTCCATCTCTTAATCCGGTAGCGGCGGAAGAACAATAGTTATTACTGATATCATCTCCAGCTCGGGCTAAGCGATGCATCAACTTGAACATATTCCAACCTTGATCCTGATCAAAAATAGAATGATTCACATCTAAAATAGAGTGACTCTGCCATTTTGATAGATCAAAGTTTTCTTCTGCCCAACGTTTAAGTTGGCCAAACATCGCCAACTTCATATTGTTATTGGCTTCACTCCAAGCATGACCATTGTATCGTTCTAACCATAGGACTGATTTCTGAATATCAGACTCAATCCGTTCCATATATGGCTTATCTTCTCTTTTCTCTTGCATATAAAGTGCAAGAATATTGTTAACAACTTCTGTACTACCCACAACATTAAATGGAGCACTTGCTAAATTATGCCCCACTTCATGCCATAGCAGCCAATCATCCAACGGCTTCGTTGGAACTACAGTCGCCTTTTTATCGTAGGTACTACTTTGCACTGGATATCCTGAATGCGCTGCGCCAATAGATATCTGCACATCATTCACGAAACGGTGTCTAAAACCAGGTAATGCATCACTAGTAAACCGTTGGTGTAAACTGTGAGAAGCTTTACTATCTCTTCCATAGAAATCACTAGCGCTTTCTGCAAAAAAGTTCAGCTCCTCAACAAATTTATCAACGTCTAAAGCTGTCGTATTTTCAACTGGAGTTGTGTAAATAAAATGACCAGTATCAATCTCAGCTAAAGGCACCCCATCACTGCTTTTATTAACCCACTTTCCGTTGTTCCAATAGTCCGCTTTTAAAACTCCCGAGAACGTATAAGTGACTCCTTTTTCTTCTTCCACATGATATGGTTGTATATAAATCAACCCTCCGTATGGCACTTTAAACGCTAAATGATTGCCATCATATTCAAACGACTTCTGAACACGTGGTGGCCTGCGCAGACTGAGTTCGTGGCTTTCACGACCTGTCAAATCATCAACTAACGCGACATGAATAGTAGCTTTTACACCGCCTGATACAACAACCTCCTCTAATTGAGGCGCCCACAAACCTGTAGACTGCATATTTCCTGCCGTTCCAACCACTGGACGATTTCCAATGAATACATCTACACTTGCAGTTGTAGCAGCCCCCGACGCCTTACCTGGATAACTGTTCGTATCGACAGTAATATCCAAATCCCAGTATGAACGACCGAGCATAATTCGAGTTAGTGGTTTTTCCATCCAGTTAAGAGGGTAAGATGGATTTAGCTCTGAACGCTCATTTAGTAGCCCCCATTTAACTAGATCTGACTTGGTGCTTTCACTGCAACTCATACCACCACTGTGCTTATCATCAGTATAGCAGTTAAGCATTTCGACTAAACGCTTGAAACCTAGTTCGTCCTGAACTTCGGCGTTATACTCATATTGAGTATCGTTCCACAACCAAATAGACAAGTTGTCATATGTTGCAGTCAGATCTGCTTGGGATAAGCGAACACCTTCTTTACCTTTACTACGATAGTAAACTTCATGAGAAAATAGCTTATCAATATTTGCACCCAAGTTCGCAGCTTTGACCATCCCCTCCACTACTTCAGGACTCATCGGGTAACGAGTAAAGTTAGGGCGATGATGATTACCAAAGCTCGGAATACCGTGTCCAGAGCGAACCTCGATACAGTTTACCTCATACTGATAGTCATCCTTACACACTGGTACACCAGGAAAGTTCTCTTTTAACTCCTGAATGGCCGAATGTTTCGCAATTTCATCCTTTACAATGTGAAAAGCAGCACGTTCAACGACTTTGTCATTAACCTTTACTTTGTATGTTGGAATTTCTAACTTAGGCATATCCACGGATGAAGGCCAAGTAATAGATCCATCATCATTGATAGTAAGCTTACTGGTATCAGAGAATCGCTCTAAAACTACAACATCATGCTCAGCAACTGCATGCAAATTTGGTGGGTTAGGCTTATCCGTGTTGTGACACCAGAAACCATCACCGCAATAACTTTGCAAAGTTTTGGCTACGTTCGCTCCACCAATTGAGACTCCGGCTGCATCAGCCAAACGCGCAACTGGTTCAGGGTTACTTTGCTCCAACGCATCAAAAAAGATAATGTTACCACCCTCATTAACATACTTAATAAGGTCACTTATATCTTCTACCGTTAACTTCGGACGAGAAACATCAGAGACCACCGATTTCGTTTCATATCCGCCAGTTTTAATTTCAAAAGACTGCAATAAAAGTAAAGGTGTCGTTTGTGGTGATAGAGCACCAAAACTACCACTAGAAATCGTAGTTAACTCATCGAAACCAAAGGACTTATCAACGAAAAAGTTGTAAATATTTCCTTCGGCACTGCCATTCATTCTGAAAGCGTGTCCTTTTTGAATGTTAGTAGCAATGTTGAGTTGTCTGTCATTCGGAACCATCCACGAAATCATGTTCTCAAAAAATCGCTTCATGCTTCCACCATCAAAACGGGTATCACGCTTGCGGTTTGAGTTCGAAGCGGCCATTTCGTAAGTGCATATTTTCTTTGTCTCATCGATCTTTAACTGCTTATCAGCCCAATAATTATCAGGACAAGATAAAATAGACGTATACATAGCATTACCCATGAACACGACTTTACCACTACCGATCGAACCAGCACTGACTGTAGGTAATTGATACACAGTATTGTCTTTAGAAATACGCTCTGGACGTTGCATTACTACAGACGATTTATCATCAATCGTAGTTGCATCAACAATATAAGGCTTTTTATCGGAGCCAGAACCTCGTGTCCAAGCCGCTTCTTCACCGAACTCTAACCAATAGTTATTATCAGCTCTAGGCATTAGAACAGGGAAAGCTTCATTCGTTAGGTTAAAATTTCGCATAGCGCGAGCCCAGCCCGAACCACCCCAGCCATAATTATCATGGAAAATATGAAATTGAGATACGCCGTCATAAATAGTGCTCAAAGATTCTGTCACATATCCAGAGTTATCCTTAAGCTCTTTAACGGCATCAATATCATAGTTAAACCAACTACTATCCTTTTTTAACTGCGTATCAATCTCTTGAGTTAACCCACGAGAAAACTGTTCTTCAAATTCATTTGGTGTCGTATATTCTGTATCGCCTAGCCTCGCTCCATTAGGAAGTTCTAAATTTATCAACTCATTAATAACGTTGGGATACTTCGAAAATGTGTCTACTACATCCTTATTAACAATGATGTTTGAATTTAGAATCTCGCCATAACGTAGAATAAGCGATTCTATGTTTTGCTGAACAACAGTATTGGTGCTCAGGTCAGACAATGAATAACGAACTTTATTACCTTTCGTCTGACCTAATTCGAATGTATCAATACCAAATATGATGTTCTCGCCCCAAAGATATTCAAACTGCCCTTCACTATCGGTAACACCTTGAGAAGATTGACTAAAATAAGACAATCCAACAATAGGACGACCACTAGTGTCTGTAATTACACTTTTTGTCAGTGGTTTATTCTCTATGCTAGGAACATACTCATAAGCACTTTCTGCAGAAGCTGAAACAAAAGATGCAGTCAGGTTATTACTCGTGCCAGGTGACACCTCAGGCGTTATGTTTGTATTTACATGAGATGTTGGCCCCTCAACATTGTCGGCAACGGTTGGATTGAGAAATTCATTTACAGCATCATCATCAGTTGACCCGTACAACTGAGCAACATCATAACTGTTAATTTCATCTAAACAAATCGTGTCTTTTTCAGTCGGGCAAACATTAATTTTACTTAAAACCTTAAGAGAGTTGCTTTTAGCTCCTTGCTCCAATACATCAAACAAATCAAAATTAACCTGATTGTCTATGTTTTGATATGAAATGCTGCTATCAATGTATTTATTGGTATCAAATGAACCAAGTTCAACTGCACCATAATAACAATTAACAACGGTATCACTATCGAAGAATTCAAAAGTGGCTTCGTTATTAAGTTCATTTCCGTTACAAATCACATCGCCTTTTATGCGCTGATTTGAAATAAACAAACTACCTTTTCTAGTTTGATCACTAGGGACTTCTGGAACTTCACTTCCAGGCATATCAAATTTTGAATCATCAGAGTGGCATCCAGAAATAGCCAAAAAAATGGCAACTGAAATTAATTTTCTTTTCAAAACCAACCTCATGTTATAAAAGAAAAGAGATGAAAAAATGAAACCAAACACACACAAACTCAAGAGAAATGTGATGAAAAAACCTGAAAAACAAAGCATCAAAAAAAGCTCTAAAATCAAATCCTTTCTATCAATGTTCACTTATTGACATGTTTACTTATTAAATCAGAGATCATTCGAGACACTGAAGAACTCGTCAAAACTTTCGAATCAGAAGTTCTAATAGGTTCAGAAGAATTCAAATTAAACTCGTCAAGCAGTTTATTAGCAACATGAGTCAAACTCTTATAATCGTCTTCTCTTTGCTTCTTTCGATCTACGATTGATTGCTTCGCAGCTTGAGGTAGCCCATCTACAGAATTTCGGAGACCGTTTTCTAAATGACTCTTATTTGCCTGCTGACTCCAAGTCTCATCTGCGCTGGAGATTCCCCCAGCATACAGCCAAGTCACCAACTCATTTCGAATAGGTTTTTCAGCACATTTTACAGACTTAGCCATATCATCAGACATTGCGGCTAGGCGTTCAAAATTCGCATCAAGCAAAGAAGCAGCATAGCTCAGAAAATGTTGTCTAAGACCACTTTGAATCATTTGGGAGTCCCACTTCCCGAAAGTTTGACTACATGCCTGCATAATTTGATCGTACCTACCTGTTTCTGCTTTTGAAGAAACGCTTCTGTCGTGCACTACTTGCTTACTTTCTTCTTTGAAACCCTGTTTGGATGCCTTTAGCTTTGAAATCAAAGAAGAATGCTTTTTAACTTCAGAGGCTCGAGATGTGTCATGAAACACTTTAGCTATTGATATTTTTTGATCATCTAAATGGTCATTTAGCGGTTGTTTATCTTGCACTAAAGGTGTGCTAACTCTGTTGAATGTAGGAATCATAATACTCATTTCAATAATGAACACAGAGCGTTATTATCATTCTAATTTTCTTCATTTCATCAGGTAAATTCTGAAACAATAAAACTCACCGACATAATCTCACCAAATTACCCATACAAAAATTGTCTCACCATGGCTTTGTTTCCTAATTCGAATTCAGTAAAAGACGCGCCTAATATGACTAATTGTTAGGTAACCACTATCGTTTCAAGCATACCTAGCCCTGTGGCTTGTTTAACGCTTTCATCATTGCGTAAATCTCGCCAACTTGTGCATTGTCATTTCTCTGGAAGACTAAGATCATGCTTACGCTTATGCTGAGAGACACCCATTTCGACAATCAAATCACACCCTTCTTCATCTAACTGTCTAACAACTTCATACTGTGTATTGGGTTTTCTTGGGGTCATCCTGTGCTTTATTTATTACAATGGAAGCTCTTTTTGACAAAGCGCAATTGAATCAGGAGAAGCGAAGTCATCGATATCAATAAGCCAGTAAGCCAACATAAAAAATACCCTCAAACATGGATGCTTGAGGGTATTTTCAATCAACCACAGGATCGTTCAACAGATCGGTATCAATCTAGTAGCTGGCTTTATTTTATCTCGACCGAAAAATGCATCAGTATTAGCCCTAGAGAAAAACATAATTTCATTTTGGTATCCTCTTTAAATACTGAAACTGACAATTCCTTACCTACACATACACACCTCGGATTGAATGATAAAAATGTTATAGCTACGTTAATGTCTGTTCAGTTCATGGAAACCACTATTAACAAGGCGCAGCTCCTTGAATCTAAAAGTTCTGATAAACACGACCTAATCAGCCATCAACAGATAGATGCATTTATAAATGGAGTTTTCGTTACATTTTCATAACAGGTATTAATATGTCTAAAAACAAACTAACAATATTGTTATTTTTTTCGGTTTGTATGATTTGGGGTACGACCTGGTTTGCTATGGAAGTAGCCGTGTCAACAATTCCTCCGTTATTTGCTACGGGCATGCGCTTTCTCATTGCTTGTCCCATTTTGATTTTCTTGGCAAGAGTATTAAATCAACCGTTGTTATTTCCACGAGGTAAAGAGCACTGGGTTATTATTGTCTCTATTTTTTATTTTGCTATCCCATTTACCTTAATGATTACAGGTGAGATGTTTATCTCATCAGGATTAGCTTCCATAATTTTTGCCAACATGCCTATTGCAGTCATGATGACATCAACGATCTTCCTTGGGCTTCGTTTAGCCGCACACCAAATATTTGGTGTATTTACGGCAGTCGTGAGCTTGTGTGTGATTTTATCAAATGAACTTGCTATCGGAGGAGATGCGATCTTTCTTGGTTCAGCAGCCCTGAGCATTGCAGTACTGATCCACGCTTTCATGTATGTTTTAGTACAAAAGTACTGTGCTGAAATCCAAGTCATTACCTACAACGTAGTGCCAAGTTTTATCGCTGCAATACTGCTTATAATTGGTTCACTCCTGTTTGAAAAACCAAATACTTTAGCATTTTCGCCTCAATCTATAATAGCTGTTGCTTATCTTGGCATGTTTGCTAGTGTGGGAGGTATCGTGGCCTACTTTAAACTAGGTAATGTGTCTTCTCCGTTTGTCGCTTCACTTTGTTTTCTGATATTTCCCCTAATAGCACTTTCTATTAATGCATATATAAGCGGTGATGTAATATCGGACCAATCTTTATTTATGCTAATCCCTCTCCTCATCGGTGTTCTATTCGCCAAGTTGGATTTAAGGAGTCGCATTTTGGCTCATGACTCAAATCGGTAGATAAAAGCTAAATGTTTTTGCTTGATATAAAAAATAAAGCCATCGTAATGATTAACTCCTATCACTTAAGGTGCTTGGAGCGAACTAGATAACGAGTTTTACTCATACGAACGGCTCTTGATTTGGGCCGTTTTTTTCGTTCTGGCAGAATATAACTCATCACTCGCTCTCGCATTGCCCTCGACTTTTTGGGGACCGAGCCTGGTGAGGCGATTACACACAACATTAGTTCATATTGGATATCTCAAAGTGACATCATGAGACTTATCCGTAGAGGAGACACATTCGCTTCTTTGGCTATACGACTTGTCTCCACACGAACCAGACTATAAGCGATGAGTATCCCCCAGATTTCTTGCTCTATCCCTGCACTAGTCGGCTTCGAAGCAGAACTTCATCGGCCAACATGTCATGTTTTATCTCGCCATAGCTGCCCTCAACTTACCAACGCTCGAAGTAGACATCCAGTAGGGGTTGAAGGTCATATTGGCTATCCGTTAGAGAAGTTAGCACGCCTTTTATATGATTAAGTTGCTTTGGTTTAAAATACAGGACCAAGCTCGCTTACTATTTCTCTGGAAGACTAGGATCTTGCTTACGCGCATGCTGTAAGTCATTTTCTGGCTTGAGGAATGGCACTTGGGGCAATGGATTCACCTAAAGAGCTGGACAATGTTAAGTCTAACTTGTCCCAAACGTCAGTAATCAGTCTGTCGCGATAAAAGCCGACACCGACAAGCAACCAATCGACCAATCGACCAATTCAATGGGCAGTTTTCGCCTTCTCATACTGGCTTTATTCGTTTCATCCAGTGCTTGATTTATCCTTTCTAATGGAAGTTCTTTTCGAAAAAGCGTAAGTGAATCGGGAGAAGCAAAGTCATCAACATCAACCAGCCAGTGAGCTAACATAAAAATACCCTCAAACATGAATGCTTGAGGGTATTTTCTACCAACCACAGGCTCGTTCAACTGATCATTTTCTTAACTGATATGAGTTACCCCAAGGGACGTTTTTATTGAGAAGTATGGGATGACACAAGCACTAGTTATATATTACGCGCAATCGCTAAGCGTTCATCACGCAAAATTTGATACCAGTATTTTAAGGTTTGCTGGATCATTTTCACGTTATCCCCAATGCGGTTAATTTCTTTAGTGTCTTCGTCACCTAACACTCGTTGTGGGTAGTTTTGATAAAGGGCTTTTAACCAGCTAGCATTCAACGAACCATCAAAATCTAACGCAATATCGACCCCATTAGGTCTCTTTCCGCCCGTAGTATCTCCATTACCGTTTTCGCCGTAACTGGAGTTCTGCCAGCCCATCTGCCCCTTTTGGAATGTGTCAGGGTCACCAAATTTACTGATGTAGTCATAAACATGCTGATAGTTACCACCTGTTGGTGTTAGGTCATTAATATCTTTAAGACTTCCCTTTAGTATCGTTTCGAGCGTGGCCTTAGACATTTCTGGATTATCTTTTAACATGTTACTCAGAAAGACTAATCGGATTAACGGGCTCATATTGTTATTATTAGTTGTGATCCAGCCGCCTTTGGTGGTATCAAAATACCCCGAGTTTTGTAGTTGAGACGTCGTACTGCCACTGGTGGTTAATAAAGTTTCTAACTCTCGAGGAAATGATTGGGATGCTGAAATTGACCCTGATGTCAGTTTCGACATCGCTCTATATAGCAAAGATTCTTGACCAGCTGTCCCGTTGGATGCCAGCTCTGCCATTTTTGACCAAACATCCTTTGCCATGTTTAATAGATGATTTCCGCTGATTCCTCCAATGGCCGAGCCGGACATATTATTAGCAGGAGGCAGCGCCTCTACCCACGAGTTATGTTGACCTGAGCCTATATATTCTAAGCAAAACGACAATTTTTGCATAAACGCAGCGTCGGTATCAACACCATACTCTTTGGCATTGATCAACAAGTCCAACATCGCTAATTGAAATATGTCTTCCCATTGAGAGCCTTGAGGATTTGTCAATCCTAATAGTGGCTGACCAATAAACTCTAATGCCGCTTGGAAACCCGCTTGACCTCCTTCGGCCCACATACCAATAAGTTCTAGCTCTACAGCACTTTGGTCTATTGCTGCTAACAATGAATCTGATATATTTGATTCGGTACTTCTTAAATTGGGTGCGGTACTTTTCAGAGCTGCTTTTTGTTGTTGCAACTGTGTCTGTAGTGTTTCAGGAGAATAGGGCGCTTCTAATGTAGCGCTGTCATTTAGAAGCACCAGAACAGGTTCAGGGAGAGTAGAATCTTGCTTAGTAGCCGTTAATGGTGATGTGGCTACGCTTTGATTTGTTGCATTTAGATTAATATTCAACATAAATACCTCGATAATATCGTACCATTGGTAGCATTTTGGACAGTATTATTAATTTACTGGCACTCCTATTTGTCATCGCGTGATTGACTCGACAATAGGCTTTGTTGCTGAATTAAACTTACGAGCGGACGCTAGCTA
This sequence comes from Vibrio sp. S457-15, assembly GCF_000960545.1. Lineage (NCBI taxonomy): Bacteria > Pseudomonadati > Pseudomonadota > Gammaproteobacteria > Vibrionales > Vibrionaceae > Vibrio > Vibrio sp. S457-15. Next base: position 44,828 of record NZ_JYOQ01000003.1, read on the forward strand.
AATCGTTCGCCTGTTAAACTATATATTGAGTTTCGGGCATACCTACCCCAGTTAACTTGTTGAAAGCTTTGATCATGGCTTAAGTTTCCCCAACTTGCGCATTGCAATGCCAAAGAGTGAGTAATGCTCCAAGTAACTGTTTCACACGATACCTAGTGGTTTCTGACAGCCAACCGCCAGATTGCGTGGATGCACTTTTTCCCAAAAGGCTGCTCACTCACGCGGATGCATTAGAGGTATCGCTTTCTTAACCCTAATCGCCCTGTAACACTGCCTTGTATCGTATGCGCCAGTCAGTGTTTTTGTAACGAGGCTTCGGCATGAAATTAAAGTAAGTGAATGAATGTCCCTGCTCTGAACGTAAGATTTTAATTTAGTTCATTCGATTTCTGCAGCGAAGCCGATGGAAGCTCTAAGGCTTGAATGTCAGACATCATAAAAGCAAAAAAAAACAAAAAAGAAAACTGAATAATCATGAAAAAAACACCAAACAACCAACTGAAAACACTACAACTAAGTTTGAATCAATCACGGTTCACTGAGGTTTTGGATTGATGAAGAGACCGTTCAGCTATTGAAGCAAATCAAGCAGGAGAACCGTGGAAGACCGCGATTGTTTTGTGAGTTAGCGATTACTGCGGCTCTTATGGTTAAACGTGTATTTTCATTGCCGCTGAGAGGTCTTTAAAGGTTCATTAACTCTATTTTTAAGCGCACGCCACGACCGCCGTCATGCCATCATTTTTCATGTATTTGCAAACAAGCCACACTACTCATTCCACCAAGAGAAAGTGTAGTTTTTTTGGAACAAGTTCATCCTCGCAACTTAGTAGTCGGTTACCAGAAGCTGTACGGTTAAAATGAGCATTGGAAAAAAAAGTGCGGCTAGCATAAACGCTCGCTCTCAGAGAAGGCGATGTTCCGTGTAAAGAAACTGGTCGGTGAGGAGCTAAGCTTACGAAATTACACTGCTCAAGTTGGCAAGACTTACACCATGATAAAAGCGTTAACAAGCTGACAGGGCGAAGTATGGCGGAAACGATAGTGACCGCCTAACAATTAATCATATTCGGTGAGTTTTTAACTGAACTCGAATTAGGAAACGAAGCCTCTCACAATAGTAACCAGAACAAATTCTGTCTAAAAATCACTCATGACAATTTCTTATCTCGTAAGGTGTCTAACCGTCGGATAGTATCTTTACTTGTGATTTAGTTTTCGGGGCTGTGAAGGTACATAGACCCGTATATTGCTCTCAAAAGTCAAGTAGCTTACTATGCCCCCTAACTGAATGGTTAGCTTATTCCTTAGACTAAAATCAATATTAATCATAATAGCTTGAGCTATGTACCAAACTCCACGCTATTGAAAGTTGTTCTGTAATACACTTTAGGTTTGAGTTCATCAGAAATTGGCGTGTAGAATGTAAAGAAGAGTGCCACAACTTCAGAGATCACCATGAGAAAACAGTACAAAGTAAAACAATTCATTCTGAAGGAAGACGCACAAATAGTGGTCGATAGCGAAACCGGAACTCAACACAAAATTGGTCGCCATGATTTTTTGACTTTATTGGAGCTAGCAAAACACTCCGGACAAATTTTGTCTAAGGCTCACTTGATGGAAAAAGGATGGCCAGGCAAGATTGTGTCTGATAGCTCTCTAACACAATCTATCCGAAATATAAGAAATCTTATTGAGGATAATGGAAAGAATCAGTTATGGTTAAAAACTGTAGCGAAAGTTGGCTATGTGCTTGATTCCTCCATCGTAGAACAACTTATCGACTCCTCGGCTGCTTCACCTGATAGTGCAAAGATAAAGCCAACATCTATTCCAACAAAAGAAGAGTTGAAAGGTTCAAACTTATTTCGATTCAAATACTTATATTTGAATCTATTAATTATCTTGGTTACTGTATCTATAAAGCTGTATAACGAAGAATATATTCGAAAACCTGTTTTATTAAGCTACCCCAATCTAAGCTATCAACATGAGTATTTATCAATATACTCTGACGATTTTGAACTGTCTGACAAACTTGCTTCAGAGATATTAAAAATGTACAGAAGTTCACCAAGTAAGCCCGAAAAGTTATTCATAATGATCACTGATGAAAGCCTATCTTTTTCATATATAGGGAGTGATGGCATAGTTGTTAATAAAGTCATATTAAATATCAAAAATCTGCCATTTTCATACATATCAGCTAGAGTTGTAGAGGAATTAAACAATGTGGAAATCTAGCGCAATTTTATTGACAATATTAAACGTAGTACTATCTGTAGTCTATTTAAACTATGAAAAAGAGCAACCAACACTATATTTCAAAGCGTCTTATAATTCGTTAGATATAGATAATAATTTTAACTATTATACGCTTATAAATATGGAGGTTTTACATAACAACTTTGATATAGATATGGCGGTAATGGAATACCCAACAGAAAAAGAAACCAACTACTATAAGGTTGTGGGGGATGGTTCCACCATAACAAAAAAAACACACCAGCATTATCTTTTATTTGATAATTTTGATGTGTTTAAAGGTAAACGTCCTGTTTTTCGGTTAGGAGAATACAGAAACGAAATAAACAACATATTAAACAGTGCTAATCCTGTTCAAGTGGTTAGTGAAACAAACGAATATATTGTAATGAAATTTTTCTTTCATGGTGGCCAAATATTGGCCTTTAAAAAAGGTTAAAGCTGTCTAACTTCAATAGAGAATTTATTGAATAAAGTAAGCTTTTTCGATAGAACTTTATCAATGTTTAATTTATCTTTTTCTATTTCGCTAATTAATACAATTTTGTCTTTGTTAAAATTAACAAACACATCCTCATCTTCAAGCAGTAACTCTACCAATTTAGAAGCTTTGAATCGAAGGCTTCTCATGTCTTTTAAAGGTATTTCTATAAAAGTTTGTAGCGCACCATCACTTAAACTAATAAAAATCTCTTCACCACTAACAAGCTCAATACTAATTGGCTCATTGCTTTCTACTCGAGATAGCAACCTAGGGTCGATATTTAGATTATCAACCAGCGTTTTATAAATAATTTCTCGTAATGTTTTCAAAACAACTCCTTATTTAACCAGCATTATAACTCTTTGAAAACTAGATAGAACTGTTCATATATTCCACCGCCAAACTCGGCTAACAAGAACATAAAGACAACTAATTTGGCTGCCATTGGCAAGCCTGGGTCCTGTACACTAAATACTGTCTGAAGCAAGCCGACCACGACACCTGTAACCACAAATGCTAATGAAAATATTATAATTGCATTTGACAAGATATCTAAGCTAGCCGAAACAACGTCAAGAACTGTCATGGCTTTCCTCTAAATAATCAATAAGTCGACCTGAATCAAAAGTAAAACAGTAATATTTTCTCTTAAAGAAAACCCTATATTTAACAAGATTAGTACCGTCTTTAAAATACTCACCATCGAGTTTTAAACCACTCTTAAGACAACCATCTAAAACGAGTTCCGATAGAATATAATTCTCTACTTGGTAATATTTCTTTGTGCCATGAGAAATCTGTCTTAAAACATCAGTTGTGTTTTCAACACGATTGGTGCTATCCAAATTTAAATGGTTATTTTTCCATAAAATGACACATTCACTTTCTGAGTAACCTATTAAGTTACATTCAAAAGGTTTAGAACTACAAATTTTTTCTGCATCTAATTTCGCCTTGAATAAGGACAATGGATAAAAACCATTATGCCAACTATAATCTCTAGACCATGATGATCTTATTGACTCTAATTCAACAATAAATGCATTTTTTTTAATTTCCAGATGCTGATTTCTGTGTGGATTCCTCAAAAGAAAATTTAAGCAATCCCGTCCTACAATACCTTCAATTGCAGGTCGGCCCCCTTCATCTTCATATTCATCTTCATCTTCATTAATGGTTTCCTCTTCAACCTCTAATAAAGATTCTCCTTCAGAAGCTTTACTAGATATCTCTACCTGAGACAATATCTTTGTAAACTCTTCTTTTTCCTTAAAACTTTCTTTACAAATATCACTGCGTTCAAAAGATGAAAGCGAAAACGGTTTTAAATCATGATACCCAGTCATAATAAATGTACTCTCATTTCTGTAAGGGCATCCTTTCGCTTTTCAAGTTTCTTTTTTTCTAACTCAGCATCGTGGATTTTTTCATCCAATTCTTCGAGATCTTGTCGAGCTAGAGAAGCTTCAAAGAATAAACTCTCGATTTTAGATTTGATCCCCTCACGTCGCCTGAACAAGCGAGTGAGGGCATCTTTTTCTTGTATTATATTTAATACTTGTAATTCATTTTGCAGTGTTTCTATATCAAGCCATTTACTTTTTATGCTTTCTACTAATTCTTGCCTCTCTTTCTTGAGTTTATCCAATAATCTAACTTGCTTACCTATACGTATATCAACGATATCAATAAGCTGACCAAATTCTCTCCATTCCTTTGAGGGTTTCTTCATATTCAACTCCGTCAAACCCTTGCTTTAAAAATTCCATTATTTTCGGATACAGTTCTATCGCTTCATCAGTTTCTAGGTCGTTGCCTTTCTCATACTCACCAACACGAATAAGCAGTTCGACACTAAAGTACCTATGAACCATATCTTTGATCCGCTCAGACAGCCGAACGTACTCCTTGTCCTGAATTTTGTTCTGCAAACGACTTTTACTTTTAAGTACATCAATCGCCGGATATCGACCAGTCGATGCAATTGTGGTTGAGTACACCAAGTGCCCGTCAATTAGTGATTTAACCTCGTGGGCAATTGGATCATCATCAATTTCTTTCTCAATAAGTACCGTAAAAATACCGGTTACAGAACCAGAGATAGAGTTACCACAACTTTCAACTAGTCTTGATAACGCAAGAGAAACGCCAATCGGAATCCCCCCCTGAATCGGTGTGCCATCCAACATCGCTTGTGCACGAGCAAATCGAGTTAAGGAGTCGAAATAAAGGACAACTTTCTTTCCTTGCTCCATAAAATATCGAGCAATAGAAACGGCAACTAACCCCGAACGAACCTTTTCCAGAGGGTTGGCCTCAGAAGTTGATACAATCGTAATTGATTTTTGTATCACTTCCGGACCAATTTCCCCTTCCAAAAATTCAACCACTTCACGCGCGCGCTCGCCTATCATCGCAAAGATGACAACGTCAGCATCCATATTGTTCGCCATGATCGATACCGTTGTTGTCTTCCCGGCCCCCGCTGGGGCAAACAAGCCTAAACGCTGGCCTTCACCGATCGTAAATAAGCCATCAATAATTTTCAGCTTTGTCGGGAACACCGTTTCTATCGGTGCACGCATCTGAAGTGGTATTGGTTCTAGCGCTATAGGCAAGTCCTTATAATTGCCCTCTTGTTCGAGATAACTCTCTCCGTATAAGGACTCACCGTAACAGTTAATCACCTTACCGACTAATGCCTCTTCATTTAGAGGAAAGCAGAAGCGCCTTGGGGTGATTTCGACTTTTCCACCTCGCTGAACCGAGCCCGGCTGGAGCAGTTTGATCTCGATATCATGTCCGGAAACTTTTAAGATTTCACCACGAATCCAACCACTATCCACCGTTTCAACAAAACATTCCTGTCCGACAAACGCATCAATATTAACCTTACATCGGACGGTGTCTTGATATGACTCCTTGACCTTAAAATAGTGCTGTAACATCACTCAATTACCTGGAATGAGATAGAAACATAACGTTTGTACTTACTCTTAACTTCCGACGTTGATTTAAACAGTTCACCCAATAGTGGAATTGACGATAAAACAGGAATACCACTTTCCGTTTGTTGTGTAACCGTGTTGTCAAAGCCGCCAAGAATAATGGTTTGTCCCGGCTTAATGTAGACTTCAGAGTTCAAAGACTGAGAACTTACTCTAGGTGGCCTATTCGAATTATCACTATCTTCCTCATCGTCATCCAAAGATTCCTCAATGTACTGAATTCTTGCTTGCACATCTCCAGATGGCAGTAAGCGCCCCGTGACGTATAAGCTGTTATCAGCTTCGATTTTTTGTGTCTCAACCTGTTTATTTGAGATCAAAGCGATGGTTGCAGTTTGCTTTTTACCGAAGTGGCCTTGTTGGTTTTCCAAGGCAAGCAAGTTAGTTTCATAAACACCCCGAGCGATACCGTTTGATGCCAATGCTTGAAAGTTTCTCAGAAAATCAATAGTTTCTGTAAACGGAGGCACAACAAGATCATAAACGCCACGTGAACCATTGACCCATGAACTATCAACACCGAAGTGCTCTTTTCGTTCTGCAGATACGTCATATACTTTGAGAGAAAACAACAATTGACGACGCTCCGTATCGATCAAAGCCGCAATACGCTTTGCCAATTTCACTTCATCGGGCGTGCCTCGAACTAACAAAGCATTAGAGCCTGGTAGCGCCTGTACATTCGTGGTTTTCTCTTCCTCATCAAGATTCTGACGGTCGCCTTCACTGAGTTTGACTTTATAGGCTCGTGAAACTAATTCACCATCACTGATATTTTTAAACTGACCGATATTGGTAATTGCGGCCGCGATAAGCGACTGTGCACCAGGGAATGTTGCCTGGCCATCATATGTAGCAATACTACGGTCTAGAACCGAGATATAATGAAACTCGATTCTCGCCAACTCAAGGTTATTACCTCTTTCAAGAAAATGGTTTTTATCTACCATCCCTGCATAAGCAACGGCATCGTTGACAAACTTTTTAGTGCCTGAAAATAAAATTGAGTGCCCACGTTCTACCAAACGAATTTTTGTCGTTTCGTTAGTTTTAAACGTCAACTTCAATTCTCTGAGCAACAGCTCAGGAGATATATTTCTCGGTTTGTAAGTATAATTTATATACTCTTGTCCAGATTGAATCGTTAGCGTTCCGCCATAAGTGTACCAATCAAAATCAAACACTTTCGATAACTTGCTCAACAGCACAGGACCTGGGCCTGATAGCGTCTGAGTCATTGGTTGGTTTTGTGTTTGCGTATCTAAATTTGAGGCCAGCTTTAATTGCATATCCTTTGCAATGGCATCGAGGGCCTCAATTAAATTCATATCTTGCTGTTTAATCATTACATCAGCTTGCACAGTGAAGGTTAGACAGCAAAGTACAAGCAAAATTAATCTATACATCGTCAAGTATCTCTTTTAATTTCTGTTCGTCTTCTTTAATTGTCCTGATTACATTATTAATCACACCGCTTGCCACGATCATGTCAGCAATTTCAGCGTCACCAAATGTAACCTCCCCCTCTTCCTTTGAGCTGCTTCCTTCTGTTTTATTCAATGCTTCGATTTCATTTAGCATTGTTTCAAACTCATTGTCGCCTTGATATGTCAAACCAGTATCGATTTTAATCGCTTCAATTTTATTCATAACCTAACTTCCACATCATCTGTTCAAAAAGATAAAACTGATCGTGTAACACCCACAAATTAATAATGATGATCACCACGATACTTTTAATGTTTGGTGTAACAAACATCGATAACGATGCTTTCTTAAAAAACAAGTCTAAATAGCCGCAGCAAATGGTAATAACAAGCATGAGGATGATATATTTCCCTGAAACAATCAGAGTCATTTGAAGGTTATCGACTAACATCTTAAAAAAACCATCAATACTAAACTCATTAAACTCCGTGACCTGGTTTTGAATAACCTGGAGGAGAGGGAAAAAAATCAATCCACTTTCTAGAGCATAAAACGAAAAGATTAAACTCGTTAGCTTTGCTAAAGCCTCAGACTCTTCGGTGAAGCGGTGATCTTGAACAGACTGTTCGTTCAGCAGCAACATCTGCTGGATTACGCCCCCCACCATACCACTCAACCAATACGGGATTGAGCAATAGAAAGCAAAAATAACCACGCCGACTAACCATAACAAGGTAGGTTCTGCAACTAAGTTGAACCCTTCTAAACATATCGCCATGGCGATTGCAATCGCCAGACAGAGCGTATTATCTAGGTATAGTCGTGTTGGGTTAAAAATTTTTAAAAATAAAAAAACGCCAGCAAATAAAATCCAATTGGGAAATAGTAACTGTTGCATACAGTTACTCCAACGCTTTAAATAAAATGGTCCAACTGTCCGAAAAATAGAATACAGCAAGTTTAACCGGTGTGGAGATAACCGTTGGTGATAGCATCGTCATACCAACACCACTCAAAATAACTGCAATCAAAAAGTCGATACTGACAAAAACAATATATAGTTTTAAACCTAACTCAAACCCTTTATATAAGTCATAAATTAAACTACCAATAAAGAACTTAAAGGTTTCGTTTTCCTCATCAAAATTCAAAGGAATCTCGATTAAGGATGTCAATTTGTTGGTTTTATCCTCTGCGGTTTTTAGCAGTTCAGGAAAAAACTCAAATAGGTTACTCACCAACGTAAACATGGTAACGTTTTTAGGTAACTCGTCACTGCTAACAGAAGCGCTAGGGTCTAAACTATCTTCTAACCGATGCTGAGATGAAAAATACGGTTTCACACGCTCGAGGCCGGGCTTCACTTCTGGCCACACGCTATTTAGCGCCATTAATGCTGCCAATAAGTTAACCACAATAGCAGGCGGTATTTGCTGAGTACCCACCGCGTTTTTAATAATATTTAAAACAATGCTGTATTTTACAAAACCTGAAAAGCAGATAAAAAAGACGGCTGATAACAAGACCAGCACTAACAGCATGACCAAGTTCACGCCCACATAAGCATTATGCGGGCTTAATAATTCAACCATATCGATTCTACCCAAACCTATGCATATGCCAGGGCATAAACCCTGGCATAATTAAGCAAAAATTAAATGTTACGAGCAGCAGATGCAATAGAGTCTTTAATTGACTTAAGCGTTGATGTACCTGTTTGAACAGTAATACTTTGGTCACCCATTAGACGTTGCAGCTCTAACGATTCACCAGCAGAGAGTGATAGGCTATCACCAGCACCAGCACCAGCATTGGTCTTGTCAGCAATAAAATCTTCTACTGCTTTATCTGCTGTTTTCACAAAATCTTCAAATGTAGTACCTACTTCTGTTGTTTTAAGCGCTGAGTCTTGATCAAGTGCACGACCAGTCATACCAATAGTGTTCATGTATAAACTCCTTAATTTTTAAATTTGATTGTTTGATTCCCGCATCAGGCCATCTACCCTCGGGATGCAAACAATTAAACAGCCAGGAGAGCGATAAAACCAGTGAAAAAACCTGAGACAAAAACACTCAAACCCTCAACACACAAAACCCTTACGCGGCAAACCCTCACCATCCGAAATTTTGAAAAAAAACGCAAACAAAGCTCAAGCAACTCACCTAACATCCGCAAAAACGCAGCAACCCCCACCCAAAAAACACAAATGTTCAGAATTTGCCATAACAAAAAGAATGTTTATGAAGTGCATTTCTGTGTAATAACACCCTATTCTCCGTTCTTACCACAGATATTGGGTTTGCATTCTTGCCAATATAGAAAACACAACCTCGAAATATCACCATCTCGCTTTTTAAGGTTTGATTTTTAAACAAATATAGGGCTCAGAAGAATAGATCTCTCCTCTAATCAATAATCTGAGGCTTCCAGTAGAGACAGAAAGAAACAAAACGGTTATTTTTCGCCACCCACGATAGAAAACTGCCTGTCGCTCGAGCTGATTCTATTGATAGAGATGAAAGCCCATTAAGTAAATCAGGCCGTTCTGAAGAAACAAGGTCGTGTGAGATCCCTAAAAGGGGATGAGAATTGAGAGTAGCTGTCGCACGACAATGTCAATGCTCGGAGCCAACACTAAAGCTATGACATTGAACCAAGGTCACCGCTAGACAAAACGGTTGTGTTTGTTAAAGGTGTTTACCTAAAGCGCTGTAATACTTTTTTATCGGATACGAAGCAAAAGTAAACCATGTTGATATAAGCAAAGCCGAAACGAATGGTAACCTCCGACTCAATCGGGAGGTTTTAGTGTATTGGCATTAAGGTCAAACGACACTCTTCAAAAATACCGATGTACGCATTCGTTCAAAACTAAGATTTTTTGGGGATGGACTCAAATGGAAGCCATACCTTCGTTGCTGAAGACAGAGTCATGCTCACTCGTAGCCATAGCCAGAAACAATGAGCAATGAGCAATGAGCAATGAGCAATGAAACTAAATCAAATGATCAAATGGCATATTTAATGTTTAAGAGACCAGACTGTTTTTTGTTAGGCAGGATAGAAAAGAACGTGATGCGTAGTGGTCATGGAAGGCGCAAGTGAACCAGAAACATCCATGTTTGTATTCACTTGCTTTGCGGGTCACTTAATTAATGTCACTAAAATCGTACTAATCATAGAAGACAGAAGTGCGGCTGAAAATACTCCGATGATATACCATTTAGGGTCAACCATATTTACAGGCTCCCTTTGTATCATCGGTTTACTGTGGCTTATCGGTTGCTTGATCATTGCCACATCTTTTGACTCGATTCTTTTCACTTCCAAAGGCGGCGCATCTTCAGTGACCATTAAGCCTAAGTTCTCATCTTCTAAGATCAACATATAGCCTTCTTTAGGGATCGTTTTAATCTCACACATGACGCCTTCCAACATTTGTAAGGATTTGCGCAAGTTTGAAATCGCCTTTGTAAGTGACGTTTCACTCACTAACACTTTTCCCCAGACTTTGTCCTGAATGCATTCTTTGGAAATGACCACATTAGCATTCTCACACAATAGTTTTAGAATCGCTGACTCACGTCCACCCAAGCTAATAATTTGCTCAGGGCTGATTACTTCTCGTTTGAGTGTGTCGAAGATAACTTGGTTACCTAACAAGTAGTTTCTTAACATAGTGAACCCTTTTTCATCATTTTGATTGATTTGTAATTGAGAGTGAAAGAGAACATCTCTGTTCTTAAGGGCAAATTGAGAAACCCTGCCCCAGAAAATTCGAGGTCCGCATTATCTACGTCCACTTAATGATCTCGTGATAAAGTTATGAAAAAAGCATAAAAATCCCACGAAAAACCTAAAATAAAATAAAATAAAAAACACATAAAAAAACCTAAAATAAAAGGGCAATTCCTTGCCCTTTCACAAAATTACGATTTCACTTGATTTACGTTGTCAATCGATACGCCGTATTGATCATCAATTTTGATCAGTGTCCCTGTTGCAATTAATTCGTTGCCACTTTTAAGCATCACTTCTGATTGTACGAAATCATCGATTTTTATCATGTTCCCCTTTTGCAAGTGAAGCAGATCTTCAAGCGTCATGGAACAGTGCGCAATAACAACATCGATCGCTATTTTCACAATTAGCCTCCTTGGCTCAACGTTACAATCACACGGCGCACATCACGAATTTCCTCTTGTGCAGAAGTGACTTCTGTCATGACGTTTTTAAACTTCTGTTGTTCTGTATCGATATCAACCTGAATAGTGTCACAGTACGCCGTCATGGTTGCGTTCAAAGACTGCAAGTCGGTGTAGGAAACGCGATGAGTTTTGGATGCATTAAGATCTAGCCCAGTAATCGCAGCAATACCACGGTCATCTTTTAACTCTTCTTTTATGATACGATCAATATCTTCTAGGTGCTTTCCAGAAACGCTATCACCCAATGGTGTTCTGGTATTATTGTCATTAGGGTTCGTGTGGTTCATGTTATCTTGCATGACCAAACCCCAAATTCGGTTGATTTCCGCGATAGCATTGGACCAAGTCTCGATTGTATCAGCCATGGTTTTCGCTCGAACCGTTTGCTGATCTAAATAGCGACTTAAAAGCTCATCAATTAAATCCAGTGGGTCTTTAACCGAAGCGCGCACATCAGAATGCGGTACAGACGAAGCAGCACGCTGTATGATCGGACTTTGTTGAGTTAGTTGCTCTGCTACTACCTCGTTGCGTTGAGTTAATGGTACATCTGACGGTACGCTAAACCCAGAAATAGAAGAGTTCATCATTTCAACCTCTCTTTAAACATCAATCAAATAAACTCGAGTATGCTCTCCGTCAAAGAACACGACTTTATCCTGCGCTATTGACTTAATCACACCCAGTTTTGGCACTTCACTTCCCTCCCAATACCTCTTGCTCTCATCAAAGAGATATCGGCCAGAGTGAGATGAATAAAAAATAGAGTACGGGAACTGATCATCCGGAATGATAATCGCGTTATCTGCTCTTGATTTAACCGAAGCCAACATGTGGCTCAGCCCCGCACCTTTTAAAAGTTCTGACACTTTCGTAGGATCAGAAACATACCAATTGTCGTTCTCATCTCGATAGAAGCTGATGCCGTGTCGGCCCAGCAATGCCATGAAATGATTGTCATCTTCTTTGGTGTCTACCCTGATTTCGTCATATCCATCTTTACGAACAATCTTCATATCTAGGGGTTTACCAGAATATTCAGAAACAACAGCAACATTAAACTGCGACACTTGCTCATATTTGTCACTCGCTAATGGCTTAATAAAATTCTTCCAAGAAGACGGCAAATTCTTTACATCCTCTTTGCCCGTTACATAAAGAACGCCTTCCGAAATATAGCCGCTGCCAATCGCACTAATTCGATCACCAAATTCTTCTCCCTGATGAAAATTGTTTATTCCATACCCCACAATAGCAACGCTAACATGCGCCAATAACGTGACCAAGAGTACCGAACGGTATCGTTTAAAGTAGTAACGTCGAAGATTTGGGTTTCTCTCACCTTTTCGATAAACAAACAGGCATACACCTTTGTATTGAAAAACTCTGTTCTGAACTAGGGACAATGTTTTAGAAGTTTGTTTTAATACCGGACTCCCATTTTCTAGTGTCAGCTCAAAGCTTTCATCAGATTGTAAGTATTCTGGGATCGGCACTGTTTTGTCGTTGTCGCTCTGTTCATTTCCACTGAATACCAAAGTTGGCTCAAAAGGAAATGCCACACCTTTTAGGGGACCCTCTACGAATTCAGCTAGCCACATTCTTGGTAATCTCACTCTTCAATTTATTGACTACTGAGACAGTTTCAGACAGAAATTTCAACAACACTTGAGGATGCTCTGGCGCAACTAAGTGACGAACAAAGCAACATCCGTAACTTTTAACCTCTGCGACATAACCATCTCTAGTAAGGTCGAAAGAGCTATTGAGGCGCACTTGCTGTCTTGCTGCCAACTTTTTGACAATCGGTACAATCACTAACACCTGGCCACGTAACCCAATTCGTGCACCATCTTCTACATAACAATCCATGCCAGAATAGTGACAAGCCAATGATTGATCTGCCTTCAGGTTTATGGACTTTCCGTTTGTCAACTGAGCAAACTCACTCATCAGCAATTGAAATTTTCTATTTGCCATTACTTTTTAGCCTTACATCAATTGAAAATCTTCGTTGTTTAACACGTTGTTCCGCTGTCTCTAGCCCATTTTCTACGGTTCCTCGAATTACTATTGATACGTTTCGAAGCCCTTCTTCAACAAGAAAATCTCTCACCGCAAATGCCCGTCGATCTGCCAGAACTCGGTTTTTGGCATAAGAACCTGAAGAATCCGCTATGCCATAGATGACGAGTTCTTTTACAGGTAAATTCTTCAACTTTTGAATGAGTTGTAACAATGTTTCCTTTGATGCTTGCGTTAACTCATATTCATTAACTGGAAATAAGTTCTCGAAGACTAACCTTAAATTTCCTTCCCCAATCAGATAAGCATCTAAACCATCGATGCCGCTATTACCAAAAAGAGAATAACCCTGCCCATTCGTACTATTTCTATCTCCATTTCCAGATGAACGCTTTCCGTTCGAGCGATAATTTCTCGGATCCCACACATTCAAGCCGGTCCCCAGACTTTTGTGAGGATCAACCAGATTACTGTACAACCAGTATTCGCCTTCACATGTCCATACCTCTGTTAAACCGTAGGTATTGAGGTTTGCTAAATAATAACGATTGGGTTCTAATGGCTGGTCAATCTCCAAACATGCCTGCTCATGAGGTGAGTTTTCAATATATCCTGGCGCCTGATGCACAATGAAACGAAAGTTATTCGGATCAGAGACATGAGTCACGACCATGTTATAAATATCTGGTTCCCAATCTATGTCGAGAATTAAATTATCTTCTCGAATTGGTCCACTGCATGCAGTCAACAAGCTAGCAAACCCAATAAAAACAAATTTATTTTTTCTTAACATTTTTTTGCCTATTTAAGGTTGATATAATCACGGCGACATCTCTATAAAATTCCTTAGGCAAAAAATCTTCCCCACTTTTCATATTACGATAAAGTGAACGCGCCAATGGAATATTTTCAATAATTGGAATCCCTTGTTCTTCTAATCGCTTCCTCTCAGATAAAGCAAGCGACTCTGTAGATATTTTTAGAACTACTGGTATTTTTTCTATTTTAGGCTCGTAACTAATAGGCACCAAGATATGCGTTGGGTTAGCCACTGCAAATGTTGGTTTTCTTCCTTTTGTTACAGGAGACTCCATCACCTCTCGCATTCTTCGACGTCTTTCATACTTAATTTCTGGTGAACCTTCTGTTTCTTTTAGTTCATTTTTCATTTCTGTGAATGTCATGCGATTTTTTTGGTGAAAATGATACTTTTCAGCCAAATAATCTATAGATCCAACACAAACACCATAAACCAAATAGAAAAGAGAAACGGCACCTATTGAATAAAGTAAGTAATAAATAAAGTAAGGGTAGTTATTAATTTCATTTAGCTTATATAACTCTGCCCCTAAAACGTCAAAAACATACTTCAATAAAAAAAGCAAAAACAACAGTTCTAAAACTTTACGAGATGAACGTGAAATAGCTTCAACACCAAAAATATTTTTAGCCCCGTTAACTGGGTTAATTTTGTCGATCTTAAAGCCCAAAGCTTCCGTGCTTATTACAGATTTATTGATCATAACCCACTCAAAAACAGCCATCACTATTTTAAAGAATGCCAAAAATCCAATAGTATAACCTAGTATAGAAAACATGTTATCTATACCCACATTTATGTCTGAGTGAATAGCTGAAGAAATCCATTCATTAGTATATTCAAATAGACTGTGTAAGGTGATAACTATAATAATGCAAAAAACAAACAGTTCTAACGTAGGTTCTGCTAATTCTGTTTTCGGAAATTGCCCTTTCTTCTTTAGATCACGCAGTTTTTTTTCTGTCGGGGGGTATTTCTTAGGTTCTGTTGACTCCATTTAAACACCCACTATTGTATGTTAATTACCTCTGAACTAGATATGCAATTGTTGTCTACAATATCACTATGACTACAAACGATTAGCGTTGACATGACTTGTTGAACAAATGTTTTAACAACGTTAAGTTCATTATCGTTCACAACTAACACAGGTCTATTCTTATGAGATAGAAGTAAACGCTTGATTTCTGATTTTAGTGCTTTCTGGATCTCAATCAGTCTCTCAAAGTCTTCAAACTCACCTGCAACATATCCACTAATTTCCTCAGTCAGTTCAGGACTAAGCAACATTACATGAAGCTTTCCATCACTATTTAATAATCGAGCGGTAATTTCGTACCTTGCTTGATGTCGAATCCGTGTGAGCCAGTTCCTAGGATCATTTTCAACTCTCGACCAATAAATAAGAGATTCAAAAAAGCTTACTCGGTCCAAATAAAATTCTGGAGAACGAATCATTTGTTTCAGAACATCATGAACACGATTTAAACCAACAGCAGAATCAATTTCACTCTTCATAATTTCACTCTGTGAAGCTAATTCTGCGACAATGTTACAGCTGTGTTGTAAATTGTATTTTTCAATGAGTCTCGTTTGAATGAAATAACTAATAATTTCATCCAAGTTTGAACTCAAGTCATCATGCAGATTAAATGTGTCATCATTTAATATTTCCACGATGCCTTCAGCCGAGTTTTGAGAAAATTGGTACGTTTGTATACCCGAAATATACACTGCGATATCAACATCTAAATCAGGATCTACAAGCACCGCTGGTTCACCTAACGCTTGTCCCCAAACTCTCTCTTCAACAGCCTTCAGGCGTTTTTTGATTAGGCTTTGATATTGCCCATCACGAAATACAAATTTTAGAGATTCGAAAACACCACTTCCTTCTGGCTCAAACTTTACAGCAACACTGTTGTTCCCATTTTTTTTCCAAAGCAATAAAGCCATAACTACGCAGAGCACAGCAAGTGGCAAACAGACATACATTAATGTTGGATTTAGTAGGCCAATTAGCATAATCACTACACCAACCACTAAAAGACTCTTCCAGAATGTCCGAATCTGCGCCATCATTTGGCTCATAAACGAACTGGATTCGTCTTCCGAGCCTTTAATTCGAGTCAGATAAACACCACATGCCATTGATAACAACAAACTCGGTATCTGTGAAACAAGGCCATCCCCTATCGTAAGTACCGAGAATCGCTTCACGCTCTCCGACAGCGACAAATCAAACTGGTTGATGCCCACATAAATTCCACCAAACAAGTTGACAAGGCTGATCAGGATACCAGCAATCGCGTCACCTTTTACGAACTTCATCGCCCCATCTAGTGAGCCAAACAATTTGTTTTCCGTACCGAGATCAGCACGAAGCTTTTGAGCCTGCTCTCCGGAAATAAGACCACTTTTCAGGTCCCCATCAATGGTCATCTGCTTACCAGGTAAAGCATCTAACGAGAATCGCGCACCTACCTCGGCAACTCGTTCACCACCTTTTGTCACAACGAGAAACTGTACAATAGTAATAATGACGAAGATCAAAAGACCCGAGATTAGGTTTCCCCCCATCACGAACTCACCAATCGTCTCAATAACTCGGCCTACATCTTCGTTTGCGATGATGTTTCTTGTCGTAGCAATAGATAACAGCAGTCGAAACGTGGTTAAAAGTAATACCATTGTAGGTAAAAATGTGACTTTCAGCGGTTGGTCGTTTTCTAGCATGATAATCAACAGCAACGCTGAGCTTACAAAGCTAATCAACAAAAAAAAGTCGATGACCACACCAGGCAGTGTTACCAATATGATTGTTGGTAGCAAAAATGCAATCATCACACTACTTGGATTAAATAGTAGTGTTGAATTACGTAGTTTTGAAATCATATAGACTCCAAGACACCTCTTAACTCTTCAACGATTTTCTGAGTATTAATACTAACCACACTGTCACTATTTTCGATAGTCAGCGCGACCCCATCTGCCATTTCCTGCCTTTGGATCTTTAGTGTTTTAGCTTCATCTTCAAGCTCCGCATGTAACACATCTATTAAATGATTAATCAGGCTCTCACTTTGGCTAAGTTTTGTTAAACGAGAAGATACTGCCAAAGCAATTTGTGTTTTCAGTTCATTTTTGATTTCTGAAACCATGCGTTCGATTCCAATGAGCTTTTCGCTTAGAATTTGCTCCGCGCGAAAAAACCACTCCATCTGTTGCTCAACCCACTCATCAGCTATTTTTTTATATTCTTTAGAAATGCTTTTGTTTAGCTCTCTCTCTTTCTCTTCAATTAATTCTAATATCTGATTTTCAAGCAATCGTTGGTATTCAGTAACTTTGTCTTCCATTGCCATCAACAAAGCACGAGATTCCTGATACATAACTAATTCTGATTTTTTTACTACGTTAGAGCTTCGATTTGACTTAAAGCCTAGACGCGGAATCTCATAATCAGACTTTCTTAACTCTATGTACAAAGGAGCACCTCCAATTCAAATTTATTCAGACTTTATCCACACCAAATATGATTATCAAAGGAAAAAAAAAGACTAAACCTGAGCAAATCTGATTTAGTCTTTTTCAATTTTAAAGAAGCACTATCGCCATTACATCATTTTGAAATTAGATGAATTTGCCACTGGCACCACCATACTCCGTTCGCTATGCGCCCAGATACTTACACTTGAGTTTGAACCAACCAGACCTGAAACCAATGTGGTTTCGTATTCCTTCCTCGTTGTATTCAAATCTCTAATATTATTCAAAATACCTTGAGTGTAGTTTCGAGCATGACCACTCATCATTCCCTGAGTTGTCAACACAGGAGCTGGCATATTTACTTTCCATTTTTTGCCAGAAACAGACCCAACAACCTCTTTAGTTGAACCTTCATTGCGAGCAACTCCAGATGAAGCTGTATTTTGATTGTCCAATCTTGACTCAAAATTTTGAGCAGAGGAGTTATCAACTTTTTTCGCAAATCTTAATTCTGGGCCGTCATTCAATTCACCAGTTGCCCATGGAATTTCATCTTTCACATCTTCTGTAACAAGCACAGCTTCTTTGAATTCAATTCCATCTTCAACTTGCGCAGACTGCCAATCAACAAAAGAATCACTGGCTTGAGTCTGAATTGAAGCTTGACCTGACCCCAGATTCACTTTGAGGGTTGAGGTAAATCGCTCACCCAATGGATTGATATCCGTGTCTGTCTCAGCATTTACATGAAATTTAATCTCGCTTCTATGAGTTAAAGAGCTTTCTGAAACCTCTTTTTCTTGGCTAGTTGCAAGATGATTTACTTCATCCACACTCGGTGTCGATGCTGGCGTACCTACACCGGAATCAATACCTTCTGAGGCATTACCTTGTGCCGAAGTTGGCTCACCGTTAGACACATCCGCACTTGGTTTCTGCTCTGGCGTTGCCACACCGGCATCAATGCCTTCTGAGGCATTGCCTTGTGCCGAAGTTGGCTCACCACTAAACGCATCCGCGCTTGGTTTCTGCTCTGGTGTTGCCACATTTGGCTCCACAACCTTCGAGCTGCCAGCTTGTGCTGGTGTGCCCGTTTGCGGCGCGTTCCCTTCTGCGTTCACACTGCCCTTCGATGACGGTGCCG
>NZ_JYOQ01000031.1:0-8391 GCF_000960545.1 Vibrio sp. S457-15
TCGACCTAACAAACAATTTAAGAGTGATTCAGCACGCTTGGCATTTTTGGTTTGAGTTAAGCTCAGTGTTTACGGTGGTCAAATTGAGTACTGTGGCTGCGTGCTTCACACCTTAATTGGGCGTTATATTTTTTATTGAGTTATGGGGTTCAAAAATCGTGCATGATGTATTGTGGTTCGTTGAAACTTTTATTTATCCAGCCATAGGTGGTGTAGCAGGAGCTCTGCTAATTGGTCAGTATTTAGTGAAAAAGTTGCTTGAGCATCGTTTCAAAAAAGACATGGCTAATTTTCAAGCAACTCTTACTGAGAAACTGAGACTCTAAAAAATTCACTGTCAATTTTTGCTCATGAAAGAAATATTCAAAATTCACGAGTAGATGCACAAACTGCGAAAGCTATCCAGACCGTTTATTCCTCTTTGTCTGTACTCCTGAAAAACGCTAATGAGTTTGCTAATGGTAAACCAGATCCAGTTTCCGCTTTAGAAGAACATGAAGGCATTGATAGCCAAGATGCTAGAGACTTCTGGTTTTATCGTGAGAAAGCAGAATTTACAAGCAATGCTGCTCGACAATTAGCATCTACCCTTTTAGATAACGCTATTTTTATCGAGTCTAGCGTTTATGAAAAAATAGATAACCTAAGTAATCGGTTTTACGAACTTTCAGAAAGTTACGTGCAAACAATAGTTGCCGAAGAATGCGGTAGGGATGATGTCGAGGAAATCATTGATGAACTCAAGGACATGCGAGCAGCATTAAGGGACTACTACAATGGAGAGTTGGTTAAACTTGTTGATGACATTGTAAAAGTATTCAGAGACAGACTCGGAATTGAAAAAATATAACAAAGCATTTAAGAGTGATTCTCAACGCTTGGCATTTTTCATTCCATCGTTGAGTTCAGTGTTTACGGTGGTAAGTTTAAGTTTCGTGGTCGCGTTGTTCACACCTTAATGCGGCGTTAGCAGTTTTCGATATTTTTAAGTTTAGAGGTTGTTATGGGAATGGATTATTGGGAGTGCCAGCAAGACGAGGCAATGAGCGAATATTTCGAAGAACGCTATGTTGAAGAGTTTAAAGATCGAGCTGTCGAAGAGTTTACCGCTGAGAGGCTGCGTTCGTATTATGTTGATAATGATTCGTTGTTAGACAATGCAATTAAAGCATTAGATGAGGCAAAGAAAGTGGAGTCGTTGTCGCCTACATCTGCAGTTCTAATGGCAGCTATTTCATTAGAGACTTCATTCAAAATTGGATTACTTAAACCTATAGTATTTGGATTTGTTCACAGTGAAGCTGTAGCAGAGTCAATATCCAACACTGTAATCAAGCAAACAGGTATTGATCGTTTCAAAGCTCTTTTAGTTACCCTATTGAAAGACATTTCACACATTGATATCGCTAAGTATTGTAGAGCAGGAAAGACTGTCGCTTTATGGGATGAGCGCGGTCAAGTTCAAACCTTACGTAATGCTATTTCACATCGTGGAACATTGAATAGTTCTCAAGAAAGCCAGTTTGCGATAGAAGTGGCAGAAGCTGTACTAACCGATTTAATCCCCCAAATATTAGGTTCACTTGGCTTAAAAATTCAACACGGGAAAATCGTAGAGTAACACTGCTAACAAACTGTTTAAGAGTGATTCGCAACGCGTGGCATTTTCACTATGCGTTGCGATTAGTGCTTAAGGTGGTTTGCGGCGGCTTTTGTATTGCGTTGCTCACACCTTAACAGGGCGTTAGTTGCCAACGAGAAAAGCGCAGCTAAATCAGAATGTTTAGGGTTAATGTCCGTGCGTTTTTGGCTAGGTTTTCTTATTTCAATTTCTAGTTATTTGGGCTTGTGAAAATCGTGCTTTGGTTTTTTGTGCGGTTCGGTCTTTCTATTTCAGAAACCGATTTACTTGTTGAAAGTCAGCTTTGCAATATTGTCATTCTCAAATGAGCTTTTTGGTGTTGTTAGTCTGTTTTCTACGGCGCTGCATATTCCAAGTGGTTTCAGTGACAGGCGCTTTGAAACTGCGCCTGATTTGAGTTTCTCAAAACACACAAAGTCAGTATTGGCAAAGCGGTAATAAACTCCAAATCAAAGCCTTGGGTTTGGCAACTAACAAAGCATTCAAGAGGGATTCACAACGCTTGGCAGTTTTGGTTTGAATTAGCTTAAGTGTTTACGGCACAATGGTTTAGGTTGGGTGGTTTGCGTTGTTCACCCCTTAATGCGGCGTTAAGTGCTTTCGAGTAATTGGTACATTGGAGGTGAAATGCAAGATGGTAAATTAATTTGGCATGTGGCCTGTGATGAATCAGGCGTAGATGGTCAGAAATATTATGGTTTTGGTTCACTTTGGATGAAGTACCAGAGGCGTGGAGACTTTGTTCGAATTATTCGAGAGCTAAGAGACAAACATAAATATGACAATGAAATAAAATGGCAAAAGGCTCATAAAAAGCACTACGCTGGTTTTTATGAAGATCTAATAGAAACATTCTTCAAACATCAATGGTTAGCTTTTCATTGTATTGTTATACGAAAGGGCATGGTTGATAAAAAGTATCACGACGGTGACTATGACCTAGCAATGCGAAAGCATTTCACAAAATTAATTCAAACCAAAATTAGTGCGATTCACAAAGCCCACCCTCAACGACAATGTGAGTTTCGCATCGAAGTAGACCCTTTGCCTTCGCGTTATAAAAAAGCAGATGAAGCATTTCACAAAATTGCTAATAGCATGCTTAAAAATCAATTTGGTGGTGAAGTACCAATTCGCTCGGTTGTAACTAAAGACTCTAAGGAATCAGAGCACATTCAAATTGCCGACTTTTTACTAGGGGCGGTAATGAGTGCATTCCAAGGTAAGGCTAGCTCTCCCGCCAAGCTGAAAGTTGCTGAGAATATTGCGAGTTATCTAGGTTGGGATACTTTGTTGCATGATACCAAGCCACATGAACGTAAATTTAATATTTGGTATTTCCATGACCCTACTAAAGGTCCTCGTGAAGTTGAAACAAAAGAAGTTAAGCTAAAGTACCCGCTTCCAAAACGCACTTAACAAAGCGTTTAAGACGGATTCACAACGCTTGGCACTTTTAGTTTGATTCAGCATAAGTGTTTACGGCACAATGCTTTATGTTCAGTGGTCGCGTTGTTCACCACTTAACGCGGCGTTATAAGCAAATCCAGCCTCAGAGGATGAAAAATGGAAATTGAGTACAAGGTAAACTATCCAATCACGTCGAAACAGTTCGTGAATTTGCTAAAGAAAACATCACTTGGTGAACGTAGACCACTAGAAAATGAAGCAATCATCAAAGGTATGCTTGAAAACTCAAATCTAATTGTTACTGCATGGATAAACGATCAGCTTGTTGGCGTAGCGCGTTCTGTAACGGATTTTCATTATTGCTGCTACCTATCGGATCTAGCTGTTGATGAAAGCGTTCAATCGAGTGGTATTGGTAAATATCTAATATTAGTAACCAAAGAAGAATTGAACCCAAACTGTAAAGTTATTTTATTATCAGCGCCTCAAGCGCAAGCTTACTATCCAAAAATCGGTTTTGAGCATCATCAAAGCGCATGGGTTTTATCAAGTGCCGAACAATTAAAGCTAATTTAAATCAAGGTGTTATTTTGCTTATAACAAAGCGTTTAAGACGGATTCCCAACGCTCGGCATTTTCAGTTTGATTCAGCTTAAGTGTTTACGGCACAATGGTTTAGGTAAGGTGGCAGCGTTGCTCACCACTTAACGCGGCGTTAGGTAATACAAGGAAAATTATGAGTTATCCAAATGGGGCTGAATGGTCTGCATTAAAATCAATAGTGATTTCCAATCAGGGTGATCAAATTGAGTTAAGTACTATCTCGTGTGGAAAGTTGAACCTCCCTTCAGGGAAGCTTGTCACGTGTGATCCTTTCGCTGGTATGACTAAATCTGGAAACGCCTTTGTTCAAGTTCCGCCTGGAGAGTATGAAGTTATAGTCACATTGGCTGATGTTAGTTCTAATCTCGATGGGACGCATATAAGAGAGGCGTATGCTAGCTTAATTATAGATAAGACGAAAATAGAGAGTTCTCGGAAATTTTTAGAACCAACTAAGAATGGCGAACCAACTAATCAGATCTTACAAGCTGGTGAATTTTGGGGGTATGGCGTAGATGCAGGTACAGCTTGTTTTGCTGATGCAGACGCAATCGAAGCAACAATGCCCGAGGAAGATAGTTGGTATGAAGGACTTTTTGACAATGGTAGGGATGACTGCTGGTTCAATCAAATGGACAGCAAAACACTAATACGTGAGGGTCTTGCAAACATACAGCTGCCTAATAGTGATAAGAACCTTATTCTTTTCCATTCAGGGTGGGGAGATGGTTTCTATCCGGTAATTGGCGGCTACGACTCGAATAATAATTTAGTTGCAGTTCATACAGATTTCTTTGTTGTCGACATATCTAACAATGAAGTTGAATCAGCGTCCAAACCTTGGTGGAGATTTTGGTAAAAGCATTACCTAACAAGCAATTTAAGAGGGATTCACAACGCTTGGCAGTTTTGCTTCTACTTCAAATTTAGTGTTTATGGCACAATGCTTTAGGTCTGGGTGGAGGCGTTGTTCACCCCTTAATTGGGCGTTAGTTTGCAAGAAGAAAAATGCAGCTATATCGCAAAGATCAAGTGGTAAAAGCTCAAAGTCTAAATTGTCGTATCGGCGTTCAATTTCAATGTTAACCAGTGTGGTGAAACTCCAAAATTGGCATCGTTTTAATGGTTGATTTGTTCTTTGGTGCGGTGACTTATGGGTTAACTGAATTGAGCTTTTTTGCTGAAACCCTGCTCGTTGAGTTTGTTGGTACAAAAGCCGATTTACTCGCTGAAATGACGTTTTCTCTGGTGTGGAAAATTCACGTGGTTTCAGTGACTTTGTTGAAAGTCCGCATTGTGAGATTGGTTTTCCAATAGCACTTTTTGGTGTTGTAAGTTCGTTTTCTGCGGCGTTGTTTGTTCCACGTGGTTTCATTGAGTAGCCGCTTTGAGACTACGCCTGGCTTAAGTGCATCAAAACACTTAAAGCTTGTTGTTTGCAACGTTTAAAATAACGTAAAATCAACACTTTGGGTTTGCAAACTAACAAACTGCTCAAGAGGGATTCGCAACGCGTGGCATTTTCACTATGCGTTTAATTTAGTGATTAAGGTGGTTTGCGGCGGCTTTTGTATTGCGTTGCTCACCCCTTAGCAGGGCGTTATACAAATGGAGTAAACCGATGATTAAAGAGTCTACTTTTAGAAGCTACATCGAAAAGCTCGATGTTGATGTCGACAGTTGTGTTGCGAATTTGAGGTCATTGAGTCGTGGCTCTGATATTTACGAGTATCATAAATCAACGGCTTATGAACTACTCATGGAAATTACTCCCAAGAATAATAAAGATGCCCTCATGCTAGTGCTTTCTCCTCGAGCGGAATCAAAAGCGCAAAACCTAGCAATTCAAGCAAATGTTCATGCTGCGATTCATGCTGCTCGCTCGTTATACGACATATTTGCTCAGCTATTAAATAAAGTTGTATTGCATGAACGATTTTCGGTCGGAGAGTGTATGTTGTATAAAGTTAGACCGTTAATTACAGAGCCAACTCTTAAAGAAGCTCTAGATTGTGTTGTTGGTTCGGAGTCATATAAGTATATAAGTGCATTTGTGAATACAATCAAACACAGAGACTTGGTTTATTTGGGCGCAAATTTGGATCTTGTTGAAAACAAAGCGGGGTTAAAGTTTGAAAGCTTTAGTTATAGTAACGAAACGTATCCTTCTTTGTGGGGTATTGATGCATTGGAGCATTCGTTAAATGCAAAAAATGCCGTAATCTCATTGGTTGACATTTTTGAACAATACACCCTTCAAAAATTTGTATAACAATCTGTTTAAGAGTGATTCGCAACGCGTGGCATTTTCATCATGCGTTGCGTTTAGTGTTTAAGGTGTTATGCGGGAGCTTTGGTATTGCGTTGCTCACACCTTAACAGGGCGTTATACAAACGGAGGTAACTGTGAGTTTAGAAGAACTTAATCTTGAAAATCTTCCCCTTCAAAATGAGCTGGTTAAATCTGCTTGTTCTGCGTTTATTTCCGAAGACAACGTGGTTGCCGCAGTGTTATTAGGCTCATTGGCTGCAGGTAAGGGTGACCGAGTATCTGACGCTGACATTTTGATTCTTACTCAAAATGAATTCCATAAATCCACACAACAGTGCTTCTCGGCTTTTGAGCGTGGTAAAGAAATTTTTTATCGTAATCAAGGCTTTCATAACGAGAATGCTTACTTTACAAAATACATTTTCACGGATTTAACCAGCACAGAGATTCATTGCCTAGATCTAAGCGAGCCTTTTGATATCTCCAGACCTTTCAAAGTACTATTTGATAAAATGGGTGCTGTGGAGTCAAGATTAACCGATGCTCCTGCACCAAAGCACGAAGACTTTCCTGTATATACAAATGGTGACCAAGGACTAATCTGGGAACTTTTAGAGTGTATAAAGTGGTTAAGTCGAGGTAAAAATGAACTAGCCAAATCTTACCTTAAGAAATTGGCGGATAAGCTGTAACAGTTTGTATAACAAAGCATTTAAGAGTGATTCGCAACGCTTGGCGTTTTCGCTTCGCTCAAGTATAGCCAAGCGTCGCTCACACCTTAATGCGGCGTTATGGCTCACAAGGTAAGCAATCTCAGAAATGAAGGTTGTTCGCATCAATTTACGGTATCATGTGCAATTGACTAAACTGTAGTTACTTATGCTTATACCAACTAATACACCTTCTTCCTCAAATGTATCTTGCTCAAACTGCAAAGCTTGTTGCTGCCGTCTTGAAGTTATGATTATCTCTGATACTGGCGTGCCAGAAGAGTTCATCGCTCGTGACCAGTATGGTGGTGAAACAATGATGCGATTAAATGATGGTTGGTGTGCGGCCTTAGACAGAGACACTCTAATGTGCACAATTTATGAAAATCGTCCTTGGATATGCCGCGAATTCGAAATGGGGTCTAATGAGTGTTTAGATGAGCGTGTTAAGTTTATATAAAACAACAGATTAGCGTTTCGGTTCGTTCGTGGGTTGTTAGCCATAACAAAGCGTTTAAGACGGATTCCCAACGCTTGGCATTCTCAGTTTGATTCAGCTTTAGTGTTTACGGCACAATGGTTTAGGTAGGGTGGTCTGCGTTGCTCACCACTTAACGCGGCGTTATACGCAGGGTGAGTTTTGTAGCTAACCTCTAGCTTCAAAATCACTTTCTCTCGTGGTTCAACACTTTGCCCTGTTCGTAATATTCCTTCGTATTTTCGTTAAATCATCAGACTGTGCGACGTGACAATAACCCTAAATTCGTAACTGGTAAGTGTTTCCTAGTTTTAATTGATTGGCGAAATTTGAAACAGTTTCGTTTGTTGAAAATCCGCTCAATCAAATTGTCGGTTTAAAAGGTTATGTGTTTGCTGAAATACCGCTTTCTTTGGTGTGGGGTGTTCCAAGTGCGCTTCAATCACAGTCGCTGAAAATCTTAGCCTCACATAAATGCATCAATACACATAAAGTTTCGTGCTTCCAAAGTGGGGCTTGGCTTAAAATCGTAGCTTCGGTGCCGGGCGTATAACAAAGCATTTAAGAGGGATTTACAACGCTTGGCAGTTTTAGTTTGAATCAGCTTTAGTGTTTACGGCACAACGGTTTAGGTCGGGTGACAGCGTTGTTCACCCCTTAATGCGGCGTTAGTTGCCAACGAGGAAACGTAGCTAAAGCAGAATGTTTAGGGCTAATGTCCGTGTGTTTTTGGCTAGGTTTTCTTATTTCAATTTCTAGTTATTTGGGCTTGTGAAAATCGTGCTTTGGTTTTTGTGCGGTTCGGTCTTTCTATTTCAGAAACCGATTTACTTGTTGAAAGTCAGCTTTGTAATATTGTCATTCTCAAATGAGCTTTTTGGTGTTGTTAGTCCGTTTTCTACGGCGCTGCATATTCCAAGTGGTTTCAGTGACAGGCGCTTTGAAACTGCGCCTGATTTAAGTTTCTTAAAACACGTAACGCTGGTGTTGGCAAAGCGGCAATTAACACCAAATCAAAGCTTTAGGTTTGGCAACTAACAAAGCATTTAAGAGGGATTCACAACGCTTGGCAGTTTTGGTTTGAATTGGCTTTAGTGTTTACGGCACAATGGTTTAGGTTAGGTGGTGGCGTTGTTCACCCCTTAATGCGGCGTTAAGTTTACGAAGGACATCAAATGGACTGGAAAGAATACGAAATTTATATAACGAAACACTTTCAGAGGCTATTTCCCAATACCTCGATTCAGCACAATGTGCGTCGCGAAGGTTTGATGTC
>NZ_JYOQ01000032.1:0-7247 GCF_000960545.1 Vibrio sp. S457-15
CCGTCTCGTCTACAAAGTTGAAGACGATGTCATCATTGTAACCGTCTTAGCAGTCGGAAAACGCGAACGTAGCGATGTTTACCGTAAAGCCATGAAAAGGTTAGATGATTGATTGCGGTATAACGCCGCATTAAGGTGTGAGCAACGCTACCACGAAACCTAACCATACCACCGTAAACACGAAACCCAACGATGGAATGAAAAATGCCAAGCGTTGGGAATCACTCTTAAATGCTTTGTTAGTTTTCTTTTCACCTATCGTCCGATCTTACCCATAGCTTCCATATAATCATCCAAACGCCCCATAGAACTTATCATTCTAAAAGGGTTTCGCTGAGCAGCGACTTCTTTATGAGTTTCAGTAATTGTGCACCATGGGCAAAGTTCATTGTCATTAACTAAGGGCTCTGAGCACTTATTACAATTTTGTCCTGATTGAACTATTTGGCTATCTTCAAAGATATAAACTTCGCTATTTTGGGCTTTAATGTAAGGCTTAGGATGGCTTTTACCAATGACAAGCTCATACCACTTCATATCCGCTACAGATGCAATATCGTTAGAACGTTGAACCAAATCAGTTGGGAACTTTGGTCCTGCGATGAAGGCAGTCACAAACTCTAGCGGTATAAACAAAATATCATTACCTGCGACATTTTCAGTTACACTTGTCATATCGACAAATCGACACTCTTTCTCGTATGCCCATTGATCATATTTTGAGAAATATGATTCAACAAAAACAGCTTCCTGTAATGCATAAGAATGACGTGGTTTTAACGTCCCCGCAGCTCTCGCAAGTATCCCTTTTAAGCTCTCCAAAGGAGCTTCACGGTAAGACACCTCCCAAATTGGATTTCCCTCAAAGTGTTTCTGTAAACCCTCTAGGTCAAACTCAAGTACAAAGCCTGAATGATTGTTAGCATAATGAGCCCACATCGGCGACACGATAGGCGAATAAGAAAAGCAAGTTGTTGGGTTCTGAGGAATGCCACTTACTACATCGTGATAGAACGCCAGATGTTCCGGTGGGATGGACAAGTCCATTCCTAAGAAAAGCTCATATGGATCATTGTAGTCTTTCGGTAGTGAGCATTTAACACCACAAAACCCCTCTCTGGCAAAAACCAAATCTAATACATCAAAACTAAAATATTTATAGATCTTATCCATATTACCTAACTCTTTACTCGTTGAATTATGAGAGATATTTCTTAAGGCTAGCTTCAACCTTTTCATTTTAATTTTTTTGCCAACACGCCCCATATTTGAACTCTACGTCTGAAAACTAACGCCCAATTAAGGTGTGACCCACGCAACCACAATACTTAACTGGGACGCCATAAACACTAAACTTGACCCAAACCCAAAATGCCAAGCGTGGGGAATCACTCTTAAATTGTTTGTTAACTGGCTTAGTGACGCTGGTTATGTGAACGCTCATTCCTAGTTTTAGCTTCAGCAATTTTGAGCTTAACATCTTTCAGCGCAGACTTTGTTTGTAGAAACGTTGCAAATAAGAGATACAGCTGAATGATTGCTAGTACCACGATTGTAAAGAACAAAATTCCTCGTAGGTAATTACGATATTCAGTTAAAAAGCTGATTTGGGCGGCAACTTCTTTAACGAAAGGAATTCCAACACTAATCGCGATAACAACAATTGAGGTAATGATTGTTCTTATAAAACCAAGCAATACATCATTATCATGTTGCGCTTGTTCATAAACAGCATCATTAGCAGCTTTTAGCGCCAGTTCTGTCGATGCCAAAGCTTTAGGATATACAAGAGCTAACCAAGCGCCAGTTACGCCAAAGATTATAGCTGAGACATTTCTAATCTCCGACAATAGGCTCGCTTGCTTGGTATAAGGAACATCCATACCCAAAGTCACTGCATAATACGAACCAAAAAACGTTGTAACTAGCAGAATGAATTTTGCTAATTTAGACTTCATGCTGTCAGCCGTTGCTCCAAAGTTGACACGTTATCTTCTAATAAGTTGAGAAGTTCACTTCTGTGAGAATGTAGTGTCTGAAGAAGCACATCACCTTTAACTAGTTGCCCTGTCAGTACCCACTCAATATCGACCGTTAATTTGATTTTGGCAAATGACTTACTCAACCATTCTGTTTTCTCAGCACCAAAACCATTGTTATCGGGAAACACAAAACCCACATCTTCCCAATTACTTTTGCTTGGTGAAGCCTCGTATGTTGAGAACATTTCTTGAACTTCACTCTCAGTAGGAGTGTAACTAAACTCATATTTAAGAGACACATCATGATCATGAATCTCTGTTTCCGTTGATATGCCCACACGGCTTTTTAAACTGTCTATTAAGCCTTTATCTGCAACCTGTCCACGTTCGAGGTTAATACGGCGAACTACTCCACGAATATGCTGACAGTTTGAAAGTATAAGCTGTCTTTTAGAAGGGTTTCGGTACAGTTGTTTACTAAACCGAGGTTCAAGGTCGTTGTGAATCGTGCCATCGGGAGACCGATAACCAATAAACTGATCACTTTCATCAAAAATTGCATACCGACTTTCAGTACGGAAAAAGCTCTCTAGCCAATAACTAAACGCATTCATACCTGAGCGAGGATTACCAAAGGTAATTGTAGCCATTACAGATTTAGACGGTATAAACCAAAAGTAAGTCGCATATCCTGGAATTGAACTTTCCGGTAAGTTTCCTTGGTGGAACGTTTGCTCTGAAACATTGGTCAACTGAGTCCCTGCATCCAAAGCATAGACTGAATCACCAGTTGCATGTGTTCGGTTCCAAAAGCAAAATAGGTAGTCACCTGTTTCAGTATATTTTTGCGCAGAAACCAAATACGTTTCTAAAAACTCTTGTTCAAAATCTTCCCCGACTTCGTAACTACATGTATTCAGAACTAAGCGTCCTGGCTCGGCAGCCCAATTATAGATATTGTGCAAAATCTCGTTGAAACTACCCAATGTGCTTTGACGTGCCCTAGCTTTAAACAGCCCGCAATGTTTCACATCGTAAAATCGAATACTCGCTCTTTCTGACATATTCCACCATTATTATTTGTATTGTGCAGGGTTCACCTGCCAGTTAACGCCCAATTAAGTGGTGAACAACGCACTGACCAAGCCGCTGCATTGCACCATAAAACACTTTACTCAACGCATAGTAAAACTGCCACGCGTTGAGAATCCACTTGAATTGCTTGTTATGTGAATTTTACCGTGAATTCAAACTAAACCACCGTAGAAATGAAGAGATTTGAATAAGTTACGTACAAAAACGATGCTGACCAAAACCTAAATTTTACAGCGATCTTAGCCAAAGAGACCCACTTGCAGAATCAACGACAAAGAAAGCGCCCTTTCAGCAACCGCTAAACTTTTTGCTTCACCAGACTTTCAGTGCTGAATGTCAGCAAGCAAATCAGTCAAAAATGCATTTCAATTGAAGCGATTTGAAACCGATAAAACTCAACACAAACCAGATCCAAAACTTAATTGAGGCAACCCAAGAACCTTGAAAACGATCAATCTCAGATTGTTCAAGAATCCATTTCGACCAAGCCAACTTGCCGAAAACACGGAGCGAATTCTCAATAAAATCGTAGAATTAACCTCAAAAACTCATCAAACACATAACGCCCTGTTAAGGGGTGAGCAACGCAATACCCATGTTGCCGCATAACACCTTAAACACCAAAACCAACGCATAGTAAAAATGCCACGCGTTGCGAATCCCTCTTGAACAGTTTGTTATATTTTTTGTGTTATCAGATTTTTACTAGCCGATGATCCGTGTTTTGCTTAGCTAAAAATGTTTCCATTGAAGGAGAAACTGGAGCTTCAATCGCAAAGTCACCAAATTTGTCACAGAACTTTTTCCATTGGCAAGAAAGCTTTCTTTTGTTTCTAAGGAATGGGTGTAACCAGACCCAACACAAAACCCACGTACCACCAACATTTCTGAATAAACAACCACCAACACACCTTGTTGGCATTTGATCATGTTCGTCAGTACAAACATCCATCGCATTTTCAATGAACATGAAGCCTATAGTATTTTCATCATGTTTCTTTGCGTCATACTGAACGTTGTCAAAGTGCATTTCATTTTTAAAGTAGCGAGCCATTCTCTCTAAGGCTTCTTTTTCATCCAAACTACTCGATTTTGTAACTTCTCTTAACCCATTGCTACTCAAACAGGTATCAAATACCGGCAATGATATTGTGAACTTATCTGTCACAAGACTCTCCTAAAAATATAACGCCCTGTTAAGGTGTGAGCAACGCAATACCGATGCTACCGCATACCACCTTAAACACTAAACGCAACGCATAGTAAAAATGCCACGCGTTGCGAATCACTCTTAAACAGTTTGTTATGTGTTTTCTACACCCTAACTTACTTTGCTTGAATGCTCTTGTGCTATCGAGTTGTCTGGATACTTTTGCTTTACAATAGAAATAGCTTCACTCAAGTTTCTTGCTTCAACAATTTCCGTAAACCCTACTAAGTCAGAATGCAACTCTTCTCCATTAGAGTTTGTTTTTAGCTCATTATTCCAGAAATCTCGATAATCAGATTCACGACCTTCATTGATAACAGAAATACTGTATATACTTTTAGCCACTTTACCCTCCTTTGACTTGATCATTTTTTCGAAAAAACCGCTTACACATAACGCCCAATTAAGGGGTGAACAACGCCTCCACCCAAACCTAAAGCATTGTGCCATAAACACTAAAACTGAAGTAGAAGCAAAAGTACCAAGCGTTGGGAATCCCTCTTAAATTGTTTGTTATAAGCCACAACTAAACATCAATCACAATCCTCTGAATTTCACCTTGATAGGTCTCAGCATAAACTGGGTAAACACCATCACCGAGCAACGAAACTGTAATGCCAGCCCCAACGCGACCATTGATAAATGATAGATGCCTGACTTTCCTATATTCAGAACTTAGTAAGTCACCCTTGATATAAGTTTCAGGAATAGCAGGAAGCGATTTTGGCTCCCCTAAGTCTATTAACAAACCTTGTTCAAGCATTTCATGAGGCGTCAAAGATTCATCAAGTCCCAACAGCTCCATATCGTAGTTATCGTCATATAAACTTGTGCAGAATACTTCGCCCGTTTCTACAACCTTATACATTCGGTCTTGTCTGGGAGCATCCTCTTGCTCATACTCGTTTTGCATCTTCAGATACAAGGGATCGCAGATCATTATTGTGGCTGCGTCGACACAAATAGAGCCTAAGTTCTTTTGCTCGAGCTCGGAGTGCGAAACTTCGATAAAATCACTTTTTTCTCGATCCCAGACGGAATAACTTTTTCGAAACTCTGTTGCTTTTAGTAGTGAACTTTTTAGTGACACAATTTCCTTATTCTTCTGCTCAATACTAGAAGCGACAATTTCAGAATCCTGAGTAAGCCTTTGGAGTTCATCTTCTCGTATTTTTATGCGCTCACTTAACAACTTTTCTACGAACTCTGGAGACTTTCGCTCCAGCTCTAGGCATTTCTCTTTCCAGTTAGCGATATTCTGCTCTGCTATTTTGAGCTGCTCATCTTTTAACTTCGTTACAGAACGAAGGTTTTTTATATATGCGACATAGATAAAACCAATAACAGTCAACGCACTTAAATTTGCTACTGCAGCT
This sequence comes from Vibrio sp. S457-15, assembly GCF_000960545.1. Lineage (NCBI taxonomy): Bacteria > Pseudomonadati > Pseudomonadota > Gammaproteobacteria > Vibrionales > Vibrionaceae > Vibrio > Vibrio sp. S457-15. The sequence goes on from NZ_JYOQ01000032.1 coordinate 5,664, forward strand.
ACAATTTCATACACAGATATACCTCAAATCTAAAAATATTCGGTGGCTTATAACGCCCAGTTAAGGGGTGAACAACGCAATACCGAAGCCGCTGCATACCGCCTTAAACACTAAAACCAACGCATAGTAAAAATGCCACGCGTTGTGAATCCCTCTTGAACTGTTTGTTAGGCTAATTTTACGCTCGCTATTCGCCAGTAGCCTACAAGAACGGCCAATACCACCCATTGCGTTAAATACCATAGATAATACGATGCTTGGCTATCAATTAAGTAAAAATAAATTACTAGTCCGAAACTCGTGAACACCGAAAAGACATATAGAAACCATAGCGCTACACAAACATTATTGTTGAATTCAGAAAGCTTCTCTCCCCGATCTATACCTGAGAGAAATATAAGCCCAAAACCTATAATGCAACCTACTACAAGCTGGAAAAATGAAAGCGGAACCAAAACCCAAAGTGACATCTTTATCTCCCTGATTAGCCTAACGCCCTGTTAAGGGGTGAGCAACGCAATACTAAAGCCGCCGCATACCGCCTTAATCACTTAAACCAACGCACAGTAAAAATGCCACGCGTTGTGAATCCCTCTTAAACAGTTTGTTAGCTGCGTACCAACATTTTTGCCACATCAATTGCGACAACTTCAGTACCACAGAGGTTTGTATCCCAATTGAGACCCACAAAATGTCCATCGCTATGAATACCTTTTAGCCAATTATCAACGAATGAATCTAGGTTAATTGGAGTTGGGATATACAACTCCCAATCACCAATTGCGACCCGACTTGCGTATGCTCTATCTGACCAAAAAACATAAACTGATGCGTCTGGATACTGATTTGAATTACAAACTGCCCACCCACCATCAGGATGCTGAAGTCCCCAAACAGTTCGATTTTCGATTACTCTGTCGATAAATCTTATGTAATTGGAACTTGATGTAGCTTTATCTTGGATCATCATTTTTCCTCTAAGCAGCTAACGCCCTGTTAAGGGGTGAGCAACGCAATACCGAACCCGCCGCAGACCACCTTAAGCACCAAAACCAACGCATAGTGAAAATGCCACGCGTTGCGAATCCCTCTTGAACAGTTTGTTATGTGTGTTATTTTCGCTTGCCATTCCGGTCTTTGGTAACGCGAATGCTAAAGGCTTTTAGTTTATCAGACTCTACTACCTGCATTATTGTAAGACGATCGGAGCTTGTATAATTCAGCTTTAAGCAAGCTTAAACTCTTTCACTTCAAGTTTTTCTACAACAAGAACAACTTCTCGATTCTCAGCATCCTTTACCAAAGCTTCCTCTTCTGGGTCACTTGAGTCGAACCACTCAAGGTTTGAACCAAGCTCGTTAATATTATCAAGTACCCATACTTCCCCATCTTCCAGAAAAGTAACTGAAATTGGAAACTTGGGTTTATTCTCTAACTTCATGATGGAATTCCTCAACACATAACGCCCTGTTAAGGTGTGAGCAACGCAATACAAAAGCCTCCGCACACCACCTTAAACACTAAACACAACGCATAGAGAAAATGCCACGCGTTGCGAATCACTCTTAAACAGTTTGTTATACC